>JBBRBE010000065.1:0-30315 GCA_038206175.1 Chloroflexia bacterium | reverse complement strand
GAAGAACTGGACGACCGCGAGGCCGAAGCCGCCGAGGAATATCAGGCGGGCCGACCGCAACGCCCGTGGTGGCGGTGGCTCTGGGTGCTGGCTCTCGGCTTGATTTTGTCGCTTGGAATGATCTATCCGATGTTTGGCCCTTACGAACGCACCGGCCATTTCGCCAAACGCGTCGGGCTGGACGGCTCGGCCTGGCTTCGTGACGGCAGTTCGAGCGGCCAGGGTCTGCCCCAGGATTACGCCGCGATCCAGTGGCTCAAGAGTCGGCTGGCGGCAGACAAAAACTTCGGCGGCCCGATCCTGGAAGCGGCCCAGTGGGGAGATTGGGTAGATTACTCACGAGTTAGCACTTTTACCGGGATGCCGACCCTGATCGGCTGGTGGGGTCACGAGATTCAGTGGCGGGCCGGTAAAGCTAACGCTCGTAGCGATGTCTTCGATTGCGGCCAGACCCTGGCAAAATACGCTATACGCCCTGCCATCGCCGGGCCGAGCCTGCAAAGAGACGAACCGGCTTGCCGGGTGCAATTGGTCAATCTGCTGTACGAAACGCAGGATGTCCAGCTTACCAAAAATCTGGTGCGGGAGACCGGGCTAAAATACGTCTACGTCGGGAGCCTCGAAACCGGGCTGAGCAACGGGCGCGGCGAAACCAAACATTACACACCGGAAGCCCTGGCGAAATTCGGTCAGTTCATGCGGGTGATCTACCAGAAAGACGGCGTAACGATCTACGCCGTCTGATCCGCGGCTTTCTTAGCTTTCAGTCTTTAGTGATTTGACCATAAGCATTCGCTCGGTTTCGCGCTCGACCAGGCCGAGGTTGGAGGCGAGGGTAAGCGCGGCGGTGTGGTGCGGCAGCGTTCCAACCATCAAGCCTAACCCGTTGTAGCCCCGCGATTGATAAAGCATAGCCTCGAAAAGAGCGCGTTCGGCCTGGCTACCCCACAGGGCCGGGTCGAGATAAATACGCCAGCGTCCCCGGCCATCCGAGTCGAAGAAATCAGCATGACCTTGCGGCACAATGCGGTCTCCCACATACAGGGCAAAGCTAAACCCTTCGTCGCGTCGTGGCAAGCGTGGCGGATAAAGAGCCTCCCAGACCTGGCTCGTAAGAGGTTCACCGGCCCGGATTTCCTGACTGAAGAAACGCCGCAGGTTTCGGCCCGCCGCCAGACGACTCAACGGTTCCAGCCTCACGCTGCTATGCGGAGGGGGAAGTTGATTATTGGTGGAAGAACTTTCGCTCCACCAGGGCCGCGAGAGATATAGATAATGACGATGCTGGTCTGCAAAGCCGCTCTTGCGGTAAAGACTGACTGCCCGCGTGTTAGTCAGCGTTACCGCCAGCGTCAGGAAGCTTTTACCCCGTTTACGAGCCTGCTGCTCGGCCAGAGCCAGTAAAATGTGGCTCAAACCCCGACCTTGAAAACCCTGGTTTACTTCGATGTCGTTGATGTGAGTAACGAGGCGACGGTGCTGTAAATAAATTTCCCCGGCCAGTTCACCTTCGTCCAGCCACAAACCATACCCCCGGTTCACCGACCAGAAATAAAGCGGCATTCCAATCCAACGTAGAAAAGGACGACGGAAGCGACCGCGCAAAACTGCATCGAAATTAGTATCCACGCCGGGATAATTGCGGTACATGTGCCGGACGGTTTGCCAATGCTCAAACAGCCGTAACTGGCGGATATACGAACGTGGCGGGACGTTACCTAGCCGGGCTTCGAGGCCGGTCCGGTGTCGCCACTCCGTCTGCGATTTATTCTTACTTCCCAGCATAGGATTAACCGTATCATTCAACTAACCAGGGCCAGCCAGCCACTGTCCAAAAACACTTATTGGAACGACCTCTCTGCAACTTTCATACCTTAATAACCTGGCTACTGTTCCAATGCAAGGTTATACCGCTAATAACCACTTTAACCCGGAATTTGTTGCACCGTTTTGAGCCATTTTCATCTTTTCACCCTTTTTGGTGATTCCCCGCCCAATATTGGGACAAACAAAAAGGGAAAATCCAGATTTTCCCTTTTTGTTCGCTATTTATGTGAAAGAACTTATCTAGCCTTACTTGCTCCTCTACGGCGCACAGGGCGGGGTGGGCGTAGGCGTAGGCGTCGGACTAACCGAAGGGTTAGGCGTCGGGGTAGCCGTCGCCGTTGGACTGGGCGAAGGCGTGCCGGTGATCGGGGCCGTAGTCGGGCTAGGCGAAGGCGAGGGGCATTTAGTCGGGCTGGGTGACGGTGGTTTAGTTGTAGGAGGCGCAGTAGTTTTGACCGCGACAGCCGTCGCCGTTAGACCTGCTACCACAGTGGCATTCACCTGAGCCGTGGCAGTCGCATTCGGCCCGGCCTGAGCCGTCGCCGTAAGGCCGACCCCGGCCTGGGCCGTGGCAGTGATTCTGCCGATGGCGACGGCGGTCTGAGTAGCGTTGTTACCGGCGGCAACCGTCGCCTGGGCCTGGGCCGTGGCTGTACCGGCCGCAGCATTACCGGCGTTGTTAGTCGCGTTGGCCGCGATGGTTCCATTAGCTCCAATCGTCCCGTTGGCCGCGATGGTTCCATTGGCCGCGTTCGTCGCGTTCAGGTTGGGTGTGATGGTCGAAGTGGGGAGCGGCGCAGGCGTAACGGTCGGCAAATTCGGGTTAATTGTGATCGTCGGCAGAGCGGTTGGCTGGCCTGGCCCCGGATTGGGCGGCACACTGGAAATGATCGTCACGGCGGGCGGGGTATTAGTGACGACCGGAGTAAGCCGCGTCGCGTCTACCGTCGCAGTTGGCCCGGTAGTATTACGGCCCGATTGCAAAGCGATAATGGCAAACGCACCGAGTAAAACGATAAGCAGGGCGGGCATCAACACAATGACCGCTTTCGCTCCGCCGGACTGCCGCTCCCACCAGGAAACCTGGCGCGGCGGGGGTGCTGGCACTTCCTCGTAATAATTCGGGTCGTCGTACTCATCGTAGTCGGGCGGAAGCGGGGGCGGTTGGTTATAGTTACCCCGATAATAGGCGTTAGTCGGCTGGTTGGGCTGGTACTGCCCGCTCGGCTGCGGGTTGACCGGACGGCGACCAGTCGGCGGGGGCGGCACGGGGCTTGCCCCACCAGTCGGGGGCAGGGGAGGAACCCGGCGGGTCTGGGCGTTGTAAGGATCGGGCGGCGGAGGCGACCCGTAAGAAGTGCTCGGACGAGTTGGGCGGGCAGGGGGTGGCGGGACGTTATCGTAATATTCCTCAGCAGGATCAGGATAATACTCGTCCGGCCCCGGATTATTCGGGTCGTTCGGGTCAAAATTAGGGTTATTATTCGGGTCATTCGGGTTATTTGGATTATTATTGTACCGATCCATGTTCATCCTCTGAGCGGGCTGCCCGGCAACCCGACTTGCTATTACTTCGGCCAGGACTACCCAATATCTAAACAAATAGGGGGAAAGTGTTGCCACCTCCCCCATTCGCGCCTAAGCCTGGTCGTTCTTGTGAGCCTGCACCATCGCCAGGAAGCGGTCGAACAGGTATTGATTGTCCTGCGGGCCGGGCGACCCTTCCGGGTGATATTGTACCGAAAAGGCCGGGAGACTCTCGTGCGCCAGACCTTCCACCGACCCGTCGTTCAGGTTAAGCTGGCTAACCATCCAACCAGTATCGGTCGGGACAGTCGCGGCGTCCACCTGGAAGCCGTGGTTCTGGGAAGTAATATGCACCTGGCCGGTCAGGAGGTCTTTGACCGGGTGGTTGCCGCCCCGATGCCCGTACTTGAGCCGACTGGTGGAAGCTCCGATAGCCAAACCAAGCAACTGATGGCCCAGGCAGATGCCAAAAAAAGGAATTTGGCGGGCCAGGATTCCCTGGAGCGTCTCGATAGTTTCGCGGTTACGTTCGGGGTCGCCAGGGCCGGGCGAACTGAAAACGGCGTCGGGCTGCAAAGCCATAATATCGCCTAGCGAGGCATCGTAAGGCACGACTGTTGCATCTACCCCCCGGCGGGCCAATGACCGCAAGATATTTTCTTTCAAGCCGCAATCCAGCACAGCCAGTCGCAGGGTTGGCCCTTCCAGAGAGCGCGCCGGATACCGATACAGGGCCGGGGTCGCCACCTCACCGACTACATTCAGGTCGGCGGGCATCGGGCTGCGGCGGGCACGTTCGATCAAGGCTGCCTCGGTCATACCGGGCGTCATCCGCGTAATCACTCCACGCATAAGCCCTTTGCTACGAAGATGGCGAGTCAGAGCGCGGGTGTCCAGGCCCGAAATGCCGGGGATACCATGCTGTTGCAGATAGTGATGCAGACTGTCCTGGCCGCGCCAGTTGCTCCACTGCGGGCTGTACTCGCGCACGATCAGCCCACTGATCCAGGGCGACCGCGACTCGTCATCCGGCGCAGTCGTGCCATAATTGCCGATAAGAGGGTAAGTCAGGCAGACAATTTCGCCACGGTAGGACGGGTCGGTGCAAATCTCCTGGTAGCCGGTCATACTCGTGTTAAAGACAACCTCGCCCTGGCAAGCTGTGTCGGCCCCAAAAGCCTGTCCTCGAAAGATACGGCCATCTTCCAGAGCCAGCACTGCCGGACCACCAATTTCATTCAATTCTGACGGCTCGGCTACCGAGCCGTGCGGTCGGAGCCATTCAGAAGCAGTGGTCTGGGTTTCGTCCAAAGCCTGAGCAGGCTCTCCAACCGTTGCCAATTTTACCGTCATTCTTTCGTCCACACCTCACTTCGTACTCACTTTTCCACGCTCACTGTAGAACGCCCGCCTGAAAAGCCGTACTTACACCTACGCCGACCAGAGGCCAGCCCACTACAACTTCCAGCCTAATTATACGCTATAACCGCCTCAGGCACAATTTTTAGTAGCTCGTGTTATGTAGAGTAAATGAGCTTTGCCTAATATTAAAGCAAAACCTGCTCAGTAGCGAAAGTCCTGTACCAGGCGGCAGGGCGATTGCAAAGTCCGATTTTTGC
This sequence comes from Chloroflexia bacterium, assembly GCA_038206175.1. Classification (GTDB taxonomy): domain Bacteria; phylum Chloroflexota; class Chloroflexia; order Chloroheliales; family Chloroheliaceae; genus 54-19. The sequence goes on along the minus strand of JBBRBE010000065.1, from coordinate 25,342 downwards.
CCCTGTCACGCCCCGCAGGGCGTGACAGGGAGTGACAAGCCGAGACCAAATGTGGAAGGGCAGGTCAGAAGCCGGACTTTGCAACCGCCCTGCACCAGGCGGTCTTTCATAGGGCTGATGGCCGATTGGTGTGTTAAAATAATCAGGCGAGATTCTTACTGTGCGTAGTTTAGCAATAATTGGAGGAGATATGGCAGGGGAAGGCCAGATTAGAGCGGTCGCGCTGGGTATTTTTATCCGGCATAACCGTATTTTTGTGTTCGAGGGTTACGATAAGGTCAAACAAGAGTTATTCTACCGGCCTCTCGGCGGCGGGATCGAATTTGGCGAACTCGGCCCGGAAGCTGTCGTGCGCGAAATGAAGGAAGAAACCGGGGCCGACATAGAGGAAGTACGCTATCTGGCAACGGTCGAAAATATTTTTGTCAACAATGGCAAAGCCGGTCACGAAATCGTCCAACTTTACACCGCGACTTTCTCCGATCCATCTTTCTACAACCAAGAGGAAATCGAAGCCCACGAGATGGATGGCACGCCTTTTCGTGCGCTCTGGAAGCCTCTGGCCGATTTTGAGGGCGGCAGAGTGCCGCTTTACCCCACTGGCCTTTTAGAACTAATCAAACAGAAGCCGGTCTAGTCTCGAAGCGGACTAAAGAACCAGCCAGCTTGCTACCAGCATACCCAGCACCAGAAAATTCTGGCCGCGAGCGTTGTACCAGACGGCCCGCGCCAGGGGTTGCCGGATAAACAGCCTTTGCAGCAGAAGTTGCGGCACCAGCAATAAGCCCAGCAACCCTGCCGCCACAGGTCGGCCATCCAGCAGCAAGAAGATCAGTACGGCAAGTTGGGCACCATCCATAATCAGGCAGGACAACCGGGCGGCCCCGCGGGTGCCGTATACCACCGGCACGCTAGGTAGTTTCAGCTTGTAGTCGCCCCAGATGCTTTTGAAATCGTTGAGGATCATAATGCCCGTGCCAGCCACCGAGTAAAGACCGGCTACGACTAAAGACCGCCAATCAATGCCGCCGAAGACACTGGCTGCCGCCAGCCAGGGTACTAAAATATAAGAGATCGCGCTAGAGAGCGGGCCAAGCCAGGTAAAGCGTTTGAGGCGTATCGGCGGCGCACTGTAGTTGTGGGCCATAAAGATACCGAAGAAAGCCAGCAGCATCACGACTGGCCCCAGCAGATAAGCCACCAACAGGCCGGTAAAGCCCAACCCGGCGATCAGAGCGTAGACCTGCCGCACATTGAGTTTGCCACTCGGTAAGACCCGCCAGGGTTCGTTTACAGCGTCCACCTCGCGGTCGAAGTAATCGTTGATAGCCTGGGACATCCCGCACAGGAGCGGCCCGGCCAGGATCAGCCCGCCGACTAATTTGAGCAAAGCCTCGCCCGACAGCACCAGACCGCCCGCCCCGACTGCCCCGCACCAGAAACTCCACACTACCGGAACCCAGGTTATCGGCTTCATCAAACTTAGCCACAGCCGCATCTCACTCTGCCAACTCGTTTTGGTCGGAGCAGGTACGACCAACGCAAGGGACACAATTTCAGACCGGGAAGCCAGGGCAGTCCCGCCACGCCCGACCGTCGGCAGGTTTTGAAGGGCCAGGCCAGGGGCCAGCACCGACTCAATCGGCCCTCTGGTGCTACTGGTCTCCAAAGGCGGCAAAGGAAGCAAATAAGATGGTTTTTCTTTTCCAGAACTCATGTGAAATACTCTTTTCTAATTACTACGCGAACGAGTGAGTCAGGCTTGATCAAGCCTGTTGTTTTGCCAGAATCTTCTGGATGCGCTCTTGAAAGAAATTCTTCCAGTCTTCGGTCAGGGCCGCTACGTTCAGGCTCCGCCGCATCGTTTCCAGGTCGTCCCGGTCGTGAAGGTAGATGCGGTTGATGTCGGCCACTGTCACCTTGTTTTCGTCCTGAGATAGCCGGATGATCGGGTCGCCTGCTTCCACCTGGCCTTCTTTCAAAACGGCCAGGTAAAAGCCACTAAAACGGCTGTTTCCAAAAAGTTTGACCATATCGTCACGGTCGAATTTGAGATTGAGCTTGTAGCACGGCATTCTCGGCTGGGTTACAACTACCTCCGCCGTGCCGACCTGGAAGCGATCCCCGATATTGACCTCTGGCTCATCCAGCCCCAATGTGGTCAGGTTCTCGCCAAAAGCTCCCCAGTTCAGATCGGACCGGGCTAGAGTAGTTCGCCAGAAATCATAACGTTCCGACGTATAGACGTAAACAGCCTTATCCGGCCCGCCGTGAACCGACAGGTCGGCCTGGCGATCTCCCACAAAATTAAGCTTCTCCAACCGAACAGGCCCGGCCACCGGCTCTTTGAAAATAGCGGTCTTAACCGTTTTACCCTTGCGGACGACCTTGCGAGGAAGGCCGACGTTGACCGAAATGACCTTTAGCTGCTCCATTGACCCTTAACTTTCTTGATCTGGTAAACGAGCCTTCTAGCCCTAAAACCTGGAAGAGCCTGACTTCCTACTATTGAATTTATGCTATCACGCGGGCTGACCAGGCTATGTAGTTCAAGCTACTTCACCTTCAAAGGATGTAGAGTAAATTGGATTGGACAAGTCCGACTGAAGATTTAGCTGACGAGAGCGGTTTTAGAGACAAAGAGGCCAAAAAGAGCGTGTAGTAAATGCTACAGACGCTCCACAGGGTGCGTGTTAGCATGATTTTACAAGGCAGCAGCAGGACTAGCAGGTTTCTTTGTGGTTTGAGGTTGTCCTTTAAGCCCTTTCTGACGGCCTATCCAGGCGGCTGCGCCAGCCTAAACACTCACTCACAATTTTTAGGAAGAGAATAGAAACGATGCGTATTATCATTTTTACCGGCAAAGGTGGCGTAGGTAAAACCAGTGTCGCCGCCGCTACTGCCGTGAAAGCGGCCAGCCAGGGCTATAAAACGCTGGTGATGAGTACCGACCCGGCGCACAGCCTGGCCGATTCGTTCGACCGCGAAGATTTTCTAGGGCCAGACCCCAAGCAAATCGCACCTAATTTGTGGGGTCTGGAAGTAGACATCTACGACGATTTGCGCTCGAACTGGGAGAATGTCCGCGTCCATTTCGCCAGCATCCTGAGTGCGCAAGGAGTAGATGGCCTATTGGCCGACGAAATGGCGATCCTGCCCGGCATGGACGAACTATTCAGTCTGGTACGGATTAAACGTTACTACAATTCCCACGAATACGACTTGCTGGTAGTGGATTGCGCCCCAACTGGCGAAACCCTTCGCATGTTAAGCCTGCCCGAAACGCTGGCCTGGGGCATCAAACTGTTCCGCAACGCCGAAAAATACCTTGTAAAGCCGGTCTTACGGCCTCTTTCTAAAATTAGCTCGCTCAGCAAGATGGTCGCCCCGGAAGAAGTCTACATCACCATTGACAGCATGTTCACCGAACTGGAAGGTCTGACGACGATCCTGGGAGACGTTAAAACTAGCAGTGTGCGGCTGGTAATGAACCCGGAAAAGATGGTGATCAAGGAGTCGCAACGCGCCCTAACCTACCTGAGCATGTACGGCTTGATGGTGGATAATGTGATCGTCAATCGCATTTTGCCAGTAGACAAAGATAGCGGCTACATGAACGCCTGGAAAAACGTGCAACAAAAGCACCTGGCCGAAATCCACGACTCCTTCACGCCGCTACCGATCCGCCACGTCCCGATGTATCAGCACGAAGTCGTCGGGCTGGAAGCTCTCGTTCGGATGGCGGATGACATTTATGGCGACACCGACGCGACTGCCTTCTTGCATAGCGAGCGGCCCTACGAGATTAAGAAGACCCAGGCCGGATACGAAGTGCGGATGCATCTGCCCTTCGCCCAGGAAGATGCCCTCGACTTGTGGCACAAGGGCGACGAGTTGATCGTGCAGGTCGGTATCCAACGCCGTATCGTAACGTTGCCGACAGCTATCGCCGGAATGGAGGCCGGAGCCGCCGATTTTGACGGTCAGTGGCTCGTGATCGAGTTTACCGCTGCCGGTAAAGCTGCTCTGCCACAACCGGTAGGAGCGCGGTAAGGGTCGAAAATGGCAGGCCATAACTTGAACGCCGCAATTTGAAAAACATCTGTGCGGGGCTGGTCGAGTGAGACAGGAGGCCATAACCCCGTATCCTCGTTGCCCGCAAGGGTGGCTTTTTTTCCACAACCCGCAAGGGTAAATTTTCATCAATTCATGATGAAGGGAGGTGATAGAGTATGGCCGGATTAATTACCAAAACTGCCGACGATTTGGCCGAGGTTTTCGAGGTACAAAGCGATGGTTGGTGGATGTGGGTAGCTTCAATGCTACGGACAACTGCCGACTCGGTAGAGCGAATTGTAGTAGGAACTTACGGCGTTTCAGGTGGCGGTCGGGTTAGTCGCCCGCAGTCCGAGGGGCGTCCGAGTAGCACCCGCTTCCGCGACAAAGAGATCGAGTCCCGTTTTACCAAACTGGGCTAAAGAAAGTCACCCGACTTTCGGCCCGGCAGCCGATACCGCCCGCCCGATAAAAGTATGTCAGGACTTTGGCAGCACTTCTTTCAAACGGGCGGTCTGGCTGCACTCTCACCTGGCCGGGTTGTTCCTGCTCCCTAACGACAACCGGCCGCCGGATCAGGCTAATTGGGTTCTTAAAACCGGGTTTTTGCGACCGGGCAATTCCGCCAACTCATTCAGGCGGTTCTCACTCACTCACTCACTCAAAAGCAAGTGCTGGAAAGGCCAATGAGGATAATGCCTTGACTTCTACGCTAAATTTTAATATCAAAGATGTCCCGCCGCCCGTTGACACCAAAATGGTAAACTTCTTCATGGGTACGAATGCAAACGGTAAGCATCTGGAAGAAGCCCTGCGGCAGGGGATTATTGCGCCCGGTGAGAGATTGCTGGGTTTCTTCGATGGCGTATTTTTTGATCACGAGGGCAAACGCGTCGGCGGGATGGCTCTGCACGACTATTTGCTCGTAACTGACCGCCACCTGATATTATGGGCGCGGGATCAATTCAAGGATTACGTAGATCGCTTTCCGCTCTCGCACGCTTTCGTGCGCCATTCGGCTCCCAAAGATATGCTGCACGGCACGGTCAAGTTTGGCCTGGTGCTGCCTCATATCGCCGATAACGCCATCAACGAAGGAGAGGCCATCGAGATTACCTTTGACCTCGTGCCGCTGGCCGATTTCAAGCAGGTTTGCGAAGTAGTGGAAGTGGGCGGCAACGTTCACCGCGACCTGATTGCCGGGGGTGCAAGCGAAGCCGACCGTTGGAAAGCCACCTGGGTGTTATTCAATCAGGTTTTTGTAGGAAGCGGCACAGTCTCGGAGCTAAAGCCTGATAGCGGCCCGGCCCGGTCTAAAACGGCTACGTTTGACGAAGAACCCCTGTTCGAGATTGTCGAAGGAGCGGCCCTGGACGACCTGATGACCCCGCTCAGTCGGCTGGACAATCTGGATGGCCCGGCCCGCCCGCGTCCGGCCCGGCCTGCTCCCTCGCTCCGCCAGAGCCAGACCAGCACCACCAGGCCCAAATCCTCGTCCACCAGTACCGGCTACGGGGCCGCAGACGGTGGCGGCTCGACTGCCGAGCTTGAAGCCGAGTTGCGCTGGTTACATGGCGATCCTCAGACCGGCTACTCGGCCAGCAGCACCCGCCCGCCCAAAAGCGGGGCAGATCGTTCTTCGGTTGGGCCAGGAACCCGCCTCAAACAAGACCTGAACATGAACCCGGAGAACTTATACAGAGTAAGTCGAGCGGGCCGGGCGGCCTGGGATGGCCTCGACAAGTTCCGGCGCGAAGCCGAAGCAAAGTTCGAGGCGCGGGGAGCCAATGTGCTGCCGATGCTAAACACGCTCAAAGAGAGCGGCATGAACTTGAAAGACATTACCGATTTTGTGGTAGCAATTAACGGTCTGCTCGATACGGTCAACCGTAGTCCGGCAGCCCGCGATATTGCAATGACCTTCTTGAGCCGCAGCAATTTCTTGTCGGGCCTGGGCGGAGGCGGAGGCGGAATGATGGGCGGCCTCGGTCGCACTAAGCCGGTTCCTTCGGTGGAAGAAATGGACGAAGACAGCCCAACTTCTGCCACCGACCCAACCCAACCCGTATCTGGCAAGAGCGCACCCCGCTTGAAAGTCGAGCGGCGCGGCAAGCCCGACGCAGGCGCGGCCCAACCCTTTGTTGACCCGTTCAACCCGCCGCGCTACAAAGTTGCCATCCGTAAGCACGGCTCGGACTCTTCGGACACTAAAGATGAAGCGTCCCTACCCGACGAAGCCGGGGAAACGGCTACACCGCCACTCGATGAAGCCAACTCAGAGCCGGAAATGGTAGAATTGAAAGTAGTTGAAGAGGCTATTCTGCCCGGCCCTGGCGACGGCAACGGTAGCCCCCTTTTTAAGCCGCGCCAGCGTCCCGTGTCGCTTTCGGTGCGGGTAGCTCGCCGCTCGGAAGAGATGAATAACTGATACTAAACAAAGCGCAGCCTTTGAGGACAGGAGAACAGGCATGAGCATGGAAGAAACTGCAATGGCCATGGAAGACACCGCAGTCGAAGCAGTGGTAGGAGGACAAGTCCAAATCCCAGACGATTTTTACGTTGGCACAAATGTAGTCCGCCAGCACATTGCCGAGTTCTTCTACCGTGCCCGGCAGCGCAAGCTGTTGAGCGAGGGTGAAACGCCCCTGGCAATGTTCGACTGCATCATTTTGGAGCGCGATGGACGACGGTTGGGGGGACTGACCCTGCACGATTACGCCGTATTGACCGACCAGCACCTGATTACCTGGGGGCGGGGAGTCAACAAAGACGTCGTGGACAAATTTCCCTGGAAAGACCTGGCCCTGGATCGCTTCGGGCGGCGCAATCTGTTCGAGGGAGTGGTTAAATTTAACTACCTGCTGAAGCCGGTCGGCTCGAAACGCCGGATTAATTTGCGCGGCCACGACGACAAGATCGCCCCGGCCAGCAATACCCCCGGCGAACGGGGAACTGCACTCTACCTCGACCTGATGCCGGCGGGCGAAGTGCGGGTGTGTGCCGAGATGATCCAGTATTTTCTCAGCCGCACAAACGGGGCGACGGGAGCCGAAAATTTCAAAGAACATTTTCGGATGGATTTAGCCCGCTCGTATGAACGGCTAAGCCGGGTAAACTTCCTGACTCGCCCGTTCTACGTGGATATGGGCAACGGAATGCTGGTGGAAGCCGGGGCGATTGCCGAGCGACCCCGGATGGAGGCGGCTTACGCTGCCAATCGAGGCAGCGTTTCGCCCGCTTCACCTTACCGCAACCAGCCTGCCGAACCGCGAATGCCCTCAGCACGGGTAACGGCCAGCGAACGAGTACAACCGGCGCGGGTAGCCCGCGTAGCCACACCCGGTGAGGCAATCCAGCCTGCCAATACCGGCGGTCGCCCGATCACCGCCCCTGAGAAAACCACCCCGACCGGCGGGGGAGTAAGTTACTCCATGACCGGCGATGTGCCGAGCGTAGGAATGGGCGGCAACATCCTCAATAGCGGCAACCGGGCTACCGACACGATCCGCGGCACCAACCGTAACAACGATACCCGGCGCGGCCCTTCGTCGGGCCAGGGTCAGGCCATCCCAAAAGAGATTTCGACCGGCGCGACCGTCTCGCTCAACAGCAATCCTTATAGCGGGCCAAGCAAGCTGGAAGCTTACGACCGGCGCGTAACAGGCCGGCCTTCAGGAGCCACCGAAAGCCGCCTGAGCCAGGCCCCAGCCCCTGCACCCCGCCCGATACGCGCCGAACGGCCTGCCCCGTTGCCGCGCCCGGTACGCGCCGAACGAGTTGCTCCGGCCCGGTCTACCCCGGTCTCGCGCCAGCCAATGGCGTCGGTCGGTAGTAACCCTAGCCCGATGCCCTCGGCCACTTATGTTTCGCCGCCTACTCTGCCGATTGCCAAGCGGCCGGGGGCCGATAACCGGGTATTCAACGAGATGTCGAACGCCGAAGCCGAAGCTTTAGGGCGACCTCTGGTGATGCCTATTGGAGTTGCTTTGCCACGGGCCTTCTTGAACGTCTACAGCATCAGCCGTCTGGCACGAGGCATCTGGATTGACCCGCGCAACCTGGGCCGCAACCTTAGCGACGTAAGCCAGACAGTCGGGGCGTTGGGCGAAATCGTCGAGGTAGTGACGAACGACGAAGGAGCGCGAGCGACTGCTTTCAACCGTTTGCGACGCACCGCCAATACGACGTTGGGCGACAATATCATCTTCCACTACACCGTCTGGCCGTTCGTCAAGCCGGTTCTGGATGCGCTGAACTTACCCAGCGGGCGGGGCGGTGGGATTGGCCCGGCCCGGCGGCGAGTCTCGGTACGGCGATTCGAGGACGAACTGGATCAGATGTCGAATGACCCGACCGTGACAGGTGACGAAAAACTGCCTTTCATGGGCGCGGTGGCGGCCCAGGAACGCACCGACCCGCCGCCTGCCGCCAACGGAGGCCGCTTGAAAATTAACGGCAACGACAAGCCCGCTACCGCCACGGGCGTCTACGAGGTGCCGGTTCAAGCTGCGCCAACCCCTCCGGCTACGCCTACTCCGGCTTCGCCGCCGCCACCGTCGGCCAGTGCTACGAAAGTAGCAGTAACCGAAACGACGGGAGCCGAATCAGTCCCGGTCGAAAGCAGTCCTGGCGACGCACCGCTCAATACCACTAGCAAAGGTAGCTTTGACCCGACCCAGGGTATGAATTCGGCGGCGGATACGTCCGGCGACAAACCGGCTCATAAAAGCAAGCTAGGCGATCTGGAAAGCTAAAACAGACGGCCAAAAAGTTAAAATAAGTAATAGAAATGCCACCCCTAAAAGGTTATAGTACCTTTGGGGGGTGGCATTTTGGCTATTAATGGTGTAATAAAGAATACCAGTTATGTTAAAATACCCTGTCATATTTGCTCGGATTTAGAAGGAGTTTATTTTGAACTTGAGCTTGATCAAGCGGACTTGTTTTGCCGGTTGCCGGGGTTTTCAGCTTGCCCTGGCGGTGATTATTCTCGGTGGGCTGAGCCTGAGTACGATGAGTGCCTCTACCGCCGAGGCTTACGGCGGACGCACACCGGGCGCAGTCGTCGCTTTCTATTATCCCTGGTACGAAGTTAATTCGGTCGCTAACTACTGGCAGCGCGATGCGGGCAAGATGGCCTCGCAACCGGCCACTACTTATAGTAGCGGTGACATCAACGCCTTGCGAAATCATATGAACCAGGCCCGCGATGCCGGAATTGATGCTTTTGCCGTCACCTACAACACGAACAAAGACTGGAAGAACCGTTTCTACGCCATGCTGGATAATGCGCCTTCCGGCTTTCAACTGGCGATCCATTTCGAGGTGTCGCTTTTGTCGAACGAGTTAGGCCGCAACCCTAACCCCGGTGATGTAGTCAACGCTCTGCGGGAATTGCGGAACGTGGCCTTTAACCATCCGCATTACTTCCGCTACCAGGGCCGCCCGGTGCTGTACGTCTGGTGGCCGAAGGGTCTGGACGGGGATTTGCGGGCTAACTGGCAAAACATTCGCAACGAGGTAGACCCTAACCACGAAACAATCTGGTCGGTAGATACAGTTGATTTCGGACTGCTGGATATTTTCGATAGCGTCCACTATTTTAGTGGGGCGAAGTGGGCTAACAACCCGCAAGGTACGTATGCCAGTGCCAAAAGCCAGGTAGAAGCCTGGAATAATTCGCACGGCGGGCCGCGCCGTCTTTCTACCGCCAGCGTCACCCCTGGTTACGACGACAAACTTGTACGTTCCCCTGGTGAGTTCCGCGACCGCGCCGGAGGTAGTTATTATCGCACTAGCTGGGATGCGGCGGTGGCTGTCCGTTCCGACCTTGTAACGATCAGCACTTGGAACGAATGGTACGAAAGCAGTGCTATCGAGCCGGGCCGCGATTGGGGCAACCTGTACTTGGACATCACCCGCGACAAAGCCGGGGCTTACAAAGGCATTTCCCGGCCTTTCGGGGATGCCAGTATCCTCAAAACCTGGAGCCGCAGCGACTTGCCAATCGGCGGCGGTGGGTCGGGCCGGTCGTGGATGTGGGGGCCGGGCCTGTTCGACCAACGCCGCGAGAGTTACGCCGAGTCGCCCGGTGGCGTGCGAACCGTCTTTTACTTCGACAAAAGCCGCATGGAGATCAACCGGCCTGGAGGCCCGCCGGACGTAAACGATTTATTTTACGTTACGAACGGACTGCTACCGATTGAGCTGATGAGCGGTAAACTCAAGACGGGCGACGGCGCGAGCGAAGGTCGCCAACCGGCCAACATCCCGGTCGCGGGCGACTCGCAGGGAAATCCCAATACGCCGACCTATGCCGCCTTCGGTCGGGTCAGCACCTTGAACGGGGATAATCGCCAGGGCGACCGCACCGGCCAGCTTGTGCTGGATAGCATGACCGGGGGTGGGCAAACTGGCTCGAACCCAGGCTACAGCGAGCGCGGAGTGCGCCTGGCTAAGTACATCGGCCAGAGCGGTCACAACATTGCCGCCCCTTTCTGGGATTTCATGCAACGAAGCGGCCCGGTCTGGGAAGACGGCGGCATCCGTAACGGATTGGTGGTGGAGTGGCTCTTTGCGATGGGCTACCCTATTTCCGAGCCGTACTGGATTAGCTCCCGCGTGGGCGGGGTCGAACGGCAGGTGCTGGTGCAAGCCTTCGAGCGGCGCGTCCTGACCTACACGCCGGATAACTCCGACGCTTTCAAGGTCGAGATGGGTAACGTCGGTCAGCATTATCACCTCTGGCGTTACGGAAATTAAGCGTCGAAGCGCACCAGAAGGGGCAGCCATGTCTGGTTGCCCCTTCTGGTTGTAGCGTGAGGAAGGAGTACAAATACACAGGCTATATTTCCCTCGCGTTTTCTGCTAAAATCAACTCAAGTTTGCAGCACGGCTATAACCACACAACATTTGTAAATAAGCAGAAGTTTTAGCAAGGGAGCGGAAAAGGCTATGAACGGTAATCAGGTGCTGGGGTATCTGGCCCGGAGCGATAAATGGTTTTTGGGCGGCGGCAAGATGGTGCTGTTTGCGCCTGAATTTCCGCTCTGGCTCGACCAGCCAGGCTTTTGGGACCACGCCTGCTACCTGGATTACAAAGTTGCGCCCCTGTTCACCGTTTCGATTGTGGACGAACGCGGTCAGGAAGTACGACCGCAGATGACCGAGCGGTTCTGGCAACCCGACCATTCGAGCCATCTTTACCGTGACCGCCGCCGCGACCTGACTATTACCGAACGACGCGCCCTGTTGCCCTGGGATGTGCTGTGCAGTACCTTTGAATTTACCCACGCCCTCAAGCAAACCCAAACTTACGACCTGATCGTCTGGTCGGCCCAGGAGCGGTTCGAGAGCCAGGGTGTATACGAACTGGAAGGCTGCCGGGTGCGACCGCACGATGGAACCTTGATCTGGAAGCGACGAGTACGCGACCCACGCACGCCTTTTAACCCCGAAGCTCCCGACGAGGGGGTGATGATGCGCTTTGCTGTGGCTCTGGGAGCCAATCGCAGCGCGACCAGTTACGGAATCAAAACTTCCGACCGCCAGCCAAACTACCCGCGCTGGCATTACAGCCCGTTTTACGAAAAGCTGGCCGAGGGAGGCGGGCTGGGTAACGAGGCTCCTTCCACCCTTGATCCTCAATTTGGCGGCCTGACTTATTTCGGTTTGCACTACAAGATTACGGTACCGGCGGGCGAACGAGTCCAGTTTAGCGTGTTTGCCGCGATTGCCGGGGCCGAAGAAGAAGCTCTGGTGAATTTGCGGGCCAGTCGCCGGGGAGACCGCTTCGAGCGCGGTCAGGTGCAGGAAGCCGCGCCCGGTGATGCCCCCAGACCTCAAAATGCCGCCGCACAACCTGCTAAAACTCCGATTGGCGAAGACCGCCGCCCGACCTGGCCCTCCAAAAAGCACTGGCGAGATTATTTCGAGGGCGTGCCGAACTTTAGCTGCTCCGACCCGCTCTTGCAAAAATATTACTGGTATCGCTGGTACGGTCTGCGGCTTAACACGGTCACGTCGCGGGACGAACGGTTGGGCCTGGCCTATCCTTGTATCTTCGAGGGTATCAACCTGGGCTGGTTCCGCCAGCATATCACCTACAGTGCGCAGTGCCATATGCTAGAAACCCTTTGGATGCACGATCCGAGCCTGGCCCGTGGTTCGCTGCTCAATTTTGTGCAGAACCAGCTTGAAGACGGTTCGTTTCCTGGTGTGATCAAGAATATTTATCAGGGCGACCGCTCTTTAAGGATTGGGGTAGCCTTTTATCACGCCAACTGGGGTATGGCTGTCCGTGAGTTGCACCGGGTACACCCCGACCGTGCTTTTTTAGAAAGGGTCTACGGCCCGCTCGGACGTTACGTGGGTTATTTCCACCGGATGCGCGACGCCGACCGCACCGGGCTATACGATGTCAACAATCACTGGGAAACCGGCCAGGAATTTATGAGCCGTTACCAGCAGGTTGATCCGCAGGCCGACCTGGGCGGCGAACTGCGCTTGAAAGGCATTGACGCTACAGTTTATATCTACCAGTTGCAAGATACCCTGGCCTGGATTGCCGCCGAACTTGGGCGCAGCCGCGACGAAATCGAGGGTTGGCGGGCGATGGCGGCCCGCACCCGGCAGGCGGTGCTAGAAAAAATGTGGAACCCGGCGGACGAATTTTTCTACGATGTGAACCCGGCCACCGGCCAACGCCTGACGGCTAAAACTGCCATTGGTTTTTATCCATTTATGTCACCTGGGCTGGCCGGTCGCGAACACCTGGGCGTCTTTACCCGTCACCTCTTTAACGAAGCCGAGTTCTGGACACCCTATCCGGTGCCGACTACCAGCCGGGACGATGCGACCTTTAGCCCGGACGGAGAGTGGAAAGACCAGCGATTGGTTTGTCCCTGGAATGGGCGCACCTGGCTGATGACCAACAGCCACGTCGCCGAAGCCCTCTGCCGGGCCTCGCTCGACCTGGACCCGACTTTACAACCACGGGCGGTCGAATTTCTCAACAAATTTATCGGTATGCTTTTCCTGGAAGGCGACCCGAACCGGCCTTCTTCGTATGAATATTACAATCCGATCACCGGCCAGGCTCCTTATTTTCGGGGAACCGAAGAGTACATGCATAGCTGGATTGTAGATTTGATCATCAAATATGTGGCCGGGGTGCAGCCGGAAGACGGCGGACGAGTGCAGATACGGCCTTTACCGTTTGGGCTGGATTATTATGATTTGGACAATTTGCAGATTGCCGGTTACAAGTTGCGGGTAAGCTGGCGCAAATCGGCCCAGGTCGGCGGGCCAGGCCTGGCCGAGGCTCCGGTGGGTCTGGCGGTCTGGGCCGATGGGGAACTGGTGGCGCAACGACCGACGCTTGGCCCGCTTGAATTCAAACTTGGGTAGGCTCATTCATTTCAGCTTTCGTTTGTAAGGTTCGACTTATAAGATTCGACAAGGTTCGGTAAGGATATAACTTCTGATGAGTATGGTACTTAGACCCGAAGAAAACTTTATTTTAGATTTCCGCAAGCGTGTACTTTATACCTTTGCCACGATGGGCGTAATCGGTAATATTGTCAACCTGGCCGGGGGGTTCTTCAGCGTAAGCAGCGACCAGCAGCAGCTTAGTCGGCTAGGAATCAATGCCGCGCTGCTGGTAATGTGGATCATTCTAATCTTCCTGGCTCGGCGGAACAGGGTAGAACTGGCTGCAATGATTTTTTGCACCTTCAGCACGATTTCAACCAGCCTGGGTTACGCTAACATCGGGTTGGAAGTTTACACTCCGGTTTTTTATTTCTTGCCAATTGTGATTGCCGCCGCTTTTTTGCGTCCTTCGGCTACTCTTTTCTACGGTCTGCTGACTACTGCCCTTTATATTGGAGTTTCAGCCTGGCTGATTGCTAATTCTTCCGCCTCAGTGCCAGCCAGCCAGGGAGCTAATATTGCTATTCTGGCCCTGATTTTGATCGCTACCATGATATTATTGTTTGGTTTTAGCAGCAGTCTGGGCCGGTTGCTCAGAGCGGCCCAGCACCAGACGGCAGAACTGGCCCGCCTCAACACGGTTCTGCAACACCAACGCCAGACCGACGGCGAGACCGCTCATCAAGTTAACGAACTGACTAGCACCTTGAGCGTGCTGTTCCACGAGCAAGACCTGACCAACCAGGAACAGGCCACAATGGTAGCCCAGGTTGCCACCACTACTCAGGAATTAGACGCCGCCGCCCGCAAAATTGCCGACAATGCTCTTTCGGTGGCAACTGTAGCCGAGAAAGCCCAGCGCAGCGTCGAGGTCGGGCAGCAAGCGGCCTACCGGGGCGTAAGCGCGATTAGTTTGATCCGCCAGCGCGTGCAAGACATCAGTGATAACATGCGGACGCTCAACCAGCAGATCGAGCGGGTCAGCGAAGTAACCGGCATTATTGGCGAGATTGCCGACGAGACAAACCTGCTGGCTCTCAATGCTACAATCGAGGCTGCCGGAGCCAGAGAATACGGACGCCGCTTTGCCGCCGTCGCCGACGAAGTGCAGCGATTGGCACGCCGTGCCGCCGCCGCCGTCGAGCAAATCCAGGAAACCGTACTGGAAATCAATCTGGCAAGCAGCCGTACAATGGCGGCCACCGAGCAAGGTCTGCGCGAGGCTCAGGTCGGTGATAAACTCGTCGTTAGCCTGACCGTTGCCAACGACGACGTGATCCACCTGGTAGCCCAAACTTCGACTCTCGCAACCAGCATTGCCGGAGCCACCCAGCAACAACGCCAGGCCAGTGCCCAGATCGTCGAGGTAATGCAGCGCATCATCGTGGCAGCTAACCGGGTAGCTCAGGCCGGGCCGGAAGTTAGCGGCATTATTACCGTTCTCGAACGCGCCTCGGAGCAACTGACCCACACCGCCGACCAGTTGCAAAGCGGCAGATGGCCTGAGGCAACTCTTCCACAGACCGCCCAGTTTAGACCCGAAGGAGAGCCAACCTATTTGCCACCCGGACTGTATAACGACGCAAAACCAGACTCAGGAAGTAGGAGCTATCAAGAATACGAGCCGGAGGAGACCGAGAGCGATACTACTACCGAACTGGCGGGCCGCAAGTAACATCTAGCAAGAAGTAGAATGCTTGAACTTTCAGTACAAACCCATTAATACGTATAAAGGCAAACTTAAGCAGGGAGGCCGAAAGCATGAGCAAGAAAACTATCAAGGATGTCGAGTTTCGAGGTAAGCGCGTGCTGGTACGGGTTGATTTTAACGTGCCACTGGATAAAAGCACCGGGGCGGTTACGGACGATACGCGCATCCGGGCGGCTTTGCCAACGATCCGCTACCTGCTCGAAGGAGGCGCGAAAGTAGTGCTGATGAGCCACCTGGGTCGCCCTAAAGGACCAGACCCTAAACTTCGGCTCGATCCGGTCGCGGCCCGATTGTCGGAATTACTGGATCAGCCGGTCAAAAAGCTGGACGATTGCCAGGGGTCTGCCGTGGAAGAAGCGGTCGCCCGGCTACAACCGGGCCAGGCCGTGCTGCTGGAAAACGTGCGCTTTCCGGCCAAGATGGATCCCGCCAGCGAAAAATTCAAGTCCGACGACGAAAAAAACGACCCTGAACTGGCTCAAAACCTGGCCCGGTTGGGCGATATTTTTGTAAATGACGCTTTTGGCACGGCCCACCGCGCCCATAGCTCGACCGAAGGGGTGACGCATTTCTTGCAACCGGCGGTGGCGGGCCTTTTGATGCAAAAAGAACTTGATTATATGGGGCGGGCTTTGCAAAACCCGGAACGACCTTTTGTGGCGGTACTGGGCGGAGCCAAAGTCTCGGATAAAATCGGTGTGATCGAGAATCTACTGGGTAAAACCGACCGCCTGTTGATCGGCGGCGGCATGGCAAACACTTTCTTCAAAGCTCAGGGTCTGGCCGTGGGCGACTCGCTAGTGGAGGACGACCGGCTAGAAGTCGCCCGACAGTTGATCGAGAAAGCCGGGCCGGGCAAGCTGGTATTGCCGGTAGATGTGGTCATCGCGGATGCTTTCTCCGCCGAGGCCAGCACCAAAGTGACGAAGCCGGATGAGGTCGAAGAAGGCTGGCGCATCCTCGACATTGGGCCGGAAACCGCCCGGAAGTATAAAGAATATCTAAAAGAAGCTCATACCGTGGTCTGGAACGGGCCAATGGGCGTTTTTGAACTGGCTCCTTTTGCTAAAGGCACTCTGGCGGTGGCCGAAGGAATGGCCGAAGTGGAGGGAACCACCATCGTGGGCGGCGGCGATAGTGTCGCAGCAGTCGAAGGGCTGGGTCTGGCCGACCGCATGAGCCACATCAGCACGGGAGGCGGAGCCAGCCTGGAATTCCTGGAAGGCAAAGTTTTGCCCGGTGTAGCGGCCCTGAACGATCAGTAAGAAAGCTAAAATCAGGCTGTGCCAGGAGCTAAACGGGCTACTTTACGCCGACAATCTGGCCGCCCGTCATCTTCACCAGATCGGCGGGAGTGAGGGGAAAGACCGCGTGAGGCGTACCGGCAGCCGCCCAAATTTGAGGGTATTGCAGTAAATCTTCGTCTATGAAGGTGGTCAAAGGGGCGGGATGGCCGAGCGGTGGCACGCCGCCGATGGCATAGCCGGTATGCTGGCGCACAAAGTCCGGCGTGGCCCGCTCGATAGCTTCGCCCAGCAAAGCCGCAATGAGCTTTTCGTTAACCCGGTTCGCGCCACTGGCAACTACCAGCACCGGGCGACTCGTCTCCTTCGCCCGAAATATGAGCGATTTTACAATCTGCTCGACCCCACAGCCGATCACCTGGGCGGCTTCGGCAGCAGTCCGCGCACTCTGAGCAGTCTCGATCACTTGATAATCGTAACCACTGGCCCGCAAAAGTTCTTGCATCCTCTGGGCGGTGGGGTTGAGAGGGCTGGTCATATTTCTCCTTAACAGCCAGATTTCACTCGGCAAATTTACTCGAAAGCGTAAATATAGACGTTGTTAGATGGGTCTTCGTAGATCGGCTTCATGAAAGTGCGAAATTTCGCCAGAGCTTCCGGCGAAAATTGCTTGAACTTCGAGTTATCACTGAAAAGGCTGCGGCTACCGTTTTCAGCCTGTCCAACAAAAACGTAACGCACATCGTGACGTTTGAGCAAAAGTTTAGCCTGTTCCACGTCGGTAGTTTCGTAGATGCGATCCATGTCGAGCCAGGCTTCCCAGATTTGAATCTCCGGCAGGTAGCCGCGCCATTGTAACTCGTGGAAAGGCCAGCCTACAATGGTCGGAAGGCCAGTAAAGGTGCTAATGCGGTCGCCCCAACTATAGTTCATACCGTTGCCTTCCAGCACGATCCCTCGTCTGGAAGGGTCTTTACGGGTATAATCGCGTAGCCAGCGCATAGCCGGGTATTCGTCCGGGAAAGCCTGCGAGTACCAATATTCCCCGTTAAGACCTTGCCGTTGAGCGTAGCCGCCGGTAGCCTGCCAGTAAGCCAGGGTCGGTACAGCCAGGGCCGAAAACATCAAAAACACCAGACCAGCCAGCCAGACCCTTTTCCAGGCCCGCCGGGTCGGACGGTCTGGAACCGCTAGACCGGCAGCGACCCTGACTCGTTCATTAGAAGCGGTTCCGCTAACATCAGTCCGTGTAAAAGCCTCTTCCGTTGCAGCAACATCTGTAGAATTGGCTCCTGTAAAGCTAGCTTGCTCGGCCTCGCCAAAATTAGACCCGGCAGAAAGAGTATCCGAACCGGATTGATTCTGCATGTACGAATTCAATTTTGGCCCGTCGGCTAAGGGTTGCCGCCCGTGCCGGAAAAGCGCAGCCAGGCCGCCCAAAGCCGGAGCCAACCGTCCCCTGGATAGCGAAGAAGTTGTCTCCGTGCTGATCAGAACTTCGGCCCGGCCCCAACTAACGACGCGCCAGATACCATAAACACCGGCAAAACCGTACAAATTCCAGATTTGATACCAGAACTTGAACATCGTATTGAAGCGGTTCGAGTAGATGTCTCGAACATAGACGAGTTCGCAAAAAAGAGTGATGCCCGCCGCCAGAGCCACGCATACGCAGAAAAACAGATCGAGCCGGGACTGCCAGGAGGCCGCTTGTTGCCGCTCTCGCCAGCCCAACCGCAAAGCAAAGTAGAGCAAACCTGCCACGAGGCCCAAAAGCTCGAACTGGACGAGCGGGCCAATTGCCGTCAGCAGCAGGATAAACAGACCTTCCAGGGTGAGCCGAGGTCGCTGGCGCAAAGCTTGCCAGTTCAGCAAAGCTAATAGTCCGACCGACCCCGCCGCCAGAGGTAACACCAGGCTGTACAGGCTAAGGTTCTTCTGGGCAAAATCGGCCCAGGTGCGGGTCAGGCCCAGCAGCGCAAGCAGCACCAGCACCAGACCGACCAACCGTACCAACCACCTCCAACCGCCTGACAGCACCGGCACTTCGCGGCGTTCCGTCCGCCCGACCTGGCTTAGCTTGAGGGCCAAAAGAGTCAGGATCGGCAGCAGGAACAGGCCGTACATCAGCCCGTATTCCATCAGGAAAGTGCGGGGCCAGCTAATCCAACCGACGTATTTACTTAAAAACCCCAGAACCGGCGTGTCCGCCACATCCGGCAGCGGTTTACCCCGGATCATACCCGTGAAGTTGGTGAAATAGAAAAAATAAACCAGGTAGAGAGCGACCCCAAACCCGACCAGTTGCAAAGCCCACCGGCCCAGCACCGCTTGCCAACCGCCCCCGGCCCGGCTTTCGACCAGAGCCAGCACCACCACGACCATAAACAGGTAGATCGGGAAGTCGCCGCCGTTGATCAGGTAAAGTGCGCCGATAAAAAGACCTCCTGCTAGAAACCCTTGCACGGCCCGCCAGGTCGGTGCCGCCATCGCCCAGCGTCCGGGCGCAACAAACAGGTGCAGGATATAGCCAAAAGCCAGCAGTACATAGGGTGCGCCCAGGAGGTGAGCGTGCAAGTCACCATTGAGGTAGCTGTAGACCGGGTACTCGGTCAGAATGTCCAACAGGCGACCGTCGGGCATAGGGTCGTAGACCATGCGGGCGGTAGCGGGCCAATCTACGTGAAAAGGCCACTCCTTAGCTCCCAACGGCAAAAGACCGTCCCGCAAAACCTGCCGCAAAGGAGCCAGATTACCCAAAAACATCAGGAAAGCCGCCGCCAGAAGACCCCATCCCCAGGCCGGACGGTCTTTGCCGCGGGCCAACCCGACCAGGTTCGACCCCAGACCAAAACAGGCTTGCGCCCCCATCGCGTAAACCAGGCCCATCATAATATTGTAGCCGGTGGTCGCCTCGGTTCCGATCATTTTGGTGAGGACGGCCATCAGCATTTGACCGCCATAATAATAATTCATGGGCTGTCCGCCAAACCAGGGGTCGGCAGGGGGCAATTCCGGCGAAACGGCGATAGCCTGGATAAAAGCCAGGTCGAAGAATTTTTCCGATTTGTCCAGTTCGGGGAAGAACGAGCGCATATTGATAATAAAGGCGAATCCGGCCAGAAAGACCAGTTCGCTGGCAAGGATCAGCTTCCAATTGTGGCGGCGGGTGAACCATTCGGCCATATCCTGACCCAGCCGACGATTGAATATCAAAAGCAGGTTTCCGGTCACGCCCAGCCCGATCAGGGCCGTCCAGCATAGCACCTGACCGAACGGAGCCAGCTTGAGATTGCCAATCCACCAGGCCACCAGGCTAATCAGCAACAGGCCAAAGGGCTTACAGAAGGAATAACCCCGGTCGGGCAAGCGCGGGAAAACCGCAAAAGCTACCGGCAGAGCCAGTAGCCCAATTACAAAGATCACTCCGTACCAGATTAAAACGTCGTTCATTCCCACTTCTGTCTGTCTAACTACCGGCCAACCGTCTAAGGGGCTGTAGATAAAGTCTGGATACAGGCGGTTCGATTTGAAAAAACTGCAAAAAAGGCGGTTCCTCAACCGTAAAGGCATTTTAACCCTAAACGCGCTTTAGATCAATTGGAACAAGAACGCCTGACAAAGCCAGTGCAAAATAATTGGGCCGATGTGACTAAAGTATTGAGTCTAGCTTTCGAGTAGAAGCTATGTTAAAATCAAATTAGTCACAGCTTTGTCATTACAACAACCTGCGCCATATTCGGTACAAGAATCTTCTGTTCTTTTGGAAATTTAAAATAAAAAGCCTTTTAGACTTCCGCCACATACGAGGTAAAATTATGCTCAGGGTTAGCTATTGTCGTTATGGAATTCTGGCTGCTCTGGTTTTGGCTGCTCTGGTTATGGCCGGGGCGGTCGGGCTGGGAGCCTTTCCGCCGGGTGTAACGGCACAAGCCGCCGGAACACTCAGCAATTGCGCCTCTTTTGGCCCTACCTCGCATCTCGCGGTCGCGGGCCAGTTCGGTTGTAGCCCGTCTATCATCTCGGCTAACCCTTCGCAAGCTCTATTGGCGGATAAGGACAAACCAGCTAAACCCCCGGTCTTGAGTGACCCCACCGTCAGTCCGCCCCTGGTAGTCAATAGCACTGCCGACACCGACGATGGTGCGTGCAGCACGCCTGGAAGCGGGCCGGGCAATCACGATTGTACCCTGCGCGAAGCCATCAACGCCACTAACGCTAATCCTGGCTACGAAAAGATCATCTTTAATATTCCCGGCGGAGGCGTCAAAACCATTGCGCCCACCTCGCCCCTTCCAGCCATCACCGACGCGCTCACAATTGATGGAGCCTCTCGGCCCGGCGCATCTTGTCCCGACGAACTCATGATCGAACTGAGCGGAGCCAACGCCGGAGCGGGAGCGACCGGCCTGACTTTTAACTCCTCCTACAACTCGATCAACGGTCTGGTAATTAATCGTTTCCAGACAGCCGTAAAGCTGCAAAGTCCTACTGCATCCCAAAATATAGGCACGATCATTTTTTGCAGCCGGTTAGGCACGACGCCGGACGGTTCGGCCACCTTCCCCGGTCAAGCGGTCGGTGTCCGCATCACTAATAGTCGCAGTAACGGCGTAGGCGGAATCTATCCGGCGGGAGCGCAAATAGCCGGGTTTAGCCAGGCGGGAATCCTGATCGAAGGAAGCGAATCCACTCTTAATTATATTGAGGGCAATTTTATTGGCACGAATGCCAACCGCACTAAGGCTTTACCCAACGGCACGGGTATCCTGATTGATAACGCTCCGGCCAATTTTATTGGCTCAAGTGAGAGTGCTGACAGAGCCAACGTTATTTCGGGCAATAGCGGAGATGGCGTGCTGATCAAAGGCAGTGGTGCGAGCGGAAACAACCTGACGGATAATGCCATTGGCCCGACTGAACTGTATGATTTCAACCTTTCGCCACTTGGCAACGGCGGGACAGGTGTACATATTCAGAATGCGCCCAACACCGTTCTAAGCAGCAACTACGTGAGCGGTAACGGGGCTTATGGAATCGAAGTCGAGGGTAACGGAGCGTCCGGCACGGGAATCTACAGCAACAATGTGGGCCTGGTAGGCACTTCGGACGATCCTGCTGGCTGCAATGGCCTGGATGGGGTTTATATCAAAGATGCGCCCGGCAATTTAATCAAACCTGACCCAGAGATCCCCTGGGCTGGAAATACAATTGGGCCGAATAAGCGGCACGGTATACACATTGAGGGAAGCGGCGCGACGGGCAACCAGGTTAAGTCCACCCGGCTCACACGTCGTTATTCCGGCAATACCCCCGACCCCTGCAATAGTTTGGACGGCGTGCTGATCGAAAACGCGCCGGGCAACGTCATCGGCGGGACGGGTTTCACGAATTTCGACGAAGCAAATTTCATCGATCACTGGGGGCGGGATGGGATCCATCTGATCGGGACTGGTGCGACGGGTAACAGCTTGCGCGGAAACCAGATTTCCGACAACGGCGGGTTGGGCATCGAGCTTGATCCGGCAGGCGTCACCCCTAACGATCCAGGCGATGGGGATAGCGGTCCGAACGGATTGCAAAACTTCCCGGTTATTACTTCAACCGGCAGTAATAAGGTGCAAGGCACGCTTAACAGTCAGCCCAACGCTACTTTCGAGCTGGATTTTTATTTCAACGACACCTGCGATCTTTCGGGTTACGGTGAAGGGCAGTATTACCTCGGTTTGACGCATGTTACAACGGACGCTATCGGCCAGGCCAACTTTAGCTTCACCACCTTGGCAGGCGGTTTCGTTACCGCGACGGCCACCGATGCCAATGGTAACACCTCGGAGTTTTCAGGCTGTCAGGTCAAAATGTCGGAAGTATTCATTAGGGAGCAGCCAGTGCCGCGCTCGATTGCCGCCGGGCAAAACGTGACCCTGAACGTGATGGCATTGGGCGCGTTTCCGCTTTCTTACCAATGGTATCAGGGTGTGCGCGGCGACACTGCCACGCCGGTTGGCTCAAACTCGGCCAGTTTCACGACGCCGAACCTGGCCGTCACAACGAGCTATTGGGTACGCGTCTCGAACCCTTACAGCACAGCCGATAGCCAGGCGGCTATCATCGCGGTAAATTGCGCTGCGCCTTTATCGGTAAGCCAGGGAACCGACACCGGGGCCGGTGGGTGCGGCACGCTCTCGAACGCGCTCGGTACGGCCCTAGGGCTAAGCGGAAATCAGTCCGTTACGTTTGGGGTGACAAGTCTAAGCTTGAGCGGCAGCTTGCCAGTAGTCAGGAGTCAGGCCGGTTCACGCCTGACGATAGATGGCGGTTGTACGGTGGCGAATAACCGGGGCAGGCCCGGCGTGGCACTGGTCGGGACGGCGGAGGCCGCTCCAAACGCTCTGACTGTGGCTGGTCAGGTGACGGTTAGAGGCTTGTGGATTAAGTCTTTTAGCGGCTTTGCCCTCGATATTTGGGGGGAGGACAACGAAGTCGTGTGTAGCTGGCTGGGAGCGGTCGAAGGGTCAGGCGGAAGTAACGGCGGCGGAATTCGGTTAGGCACGCCGGAACCGGATAGTATCACAACCGCCAATACGCTAATAGGACGATCTGCCGAGCCAGCGAGTGGCAACGTAATCGCGGGCAACAGTGGGCCAGGTATCGAGTTCAACTTTGGAACGGGCAATACGGCTTACTACAACTGGATCGGCCTGAAGGCAGACGGTAGCCCGGCAAAAAACCTGGGCGGGGCAGTCCGGGCCAGACGAGGAGGTGCCTTGCTTTTCAAAGCGGGCAACCGGCTGCGTAATTGATTATTTTCAGTTTGGTGAAGTGCAGTTGGAAAAATGCAGACGTGGAAGGTTATAAAATAAAAAAGGCTCCGCAACTAGGATTCGAACCTAGAACCTACCGATTAACAGTCGGACGCTCTACCGTTGAGCTATTGCGGAACGATAACGTGGCACGCGGACGATTATACCGTCAGACGGGGCGTTTGTCAAGCTAAAATCAAGTTTAATCAGGGGGAATGTAAGGTCAATGAGTTGACAAAAGGTTGGGGAGAAATAATTCGAGAGCTTGATTAGACGCGTACTACATCTCCCGGCGGGCCTGGGCTAAATCCCGCCGCCCCTTTAAGTTAAGTAAGCCTACTACAAGATTGTTGAGGATGGCTTGGTCGGGTAGTTTGACCTCGGAGTTAATTGTGCTAGATTTCATCTTGAGAACCTTTCTACTATGCTGTGGTTTTGGCACTTTTAGCATACTAGAAAAGGTTCTCTTTTTCTACTTTTCCGTTTCACCACCTTACAACCGCCCTGTTACAGCAAACCGACTCAACCAAAGATTTAGCTACTAGCCTGTTGCACATGGTTATGAATGCTTTTATACTAAGATGAAATAAGGGAAACATGCTAAGTTTTTGTTAATAAGACCTAGAAAGTTAGTTAGAGAGATGAGTCAGAGAAAGAAATTCGAGAGTTTGATCATTGAACAGATGCAAGCGAACGGAGGGTTACTTACTTTAGATGTAGAATATGCCTCGTTTGAATACCGCCGCCGTCTGGATAAAATGGAAGAGGACGGCCTACTCCAGGCTATTTCTAGCAGTAGCGACGGTGTAGTATATCGGCTTATAACCACCGAAAGAACCCCTCGACGAACCAGGAGAACCCTCTCGAAACCAGAACCCGCCAGCTAGATACAACCTTACGTTGCTAAAGTAACGTAAGGTTGTGAAACTATTTAGTCTTCTGTAACAGCTTCTTTATACTTTCTAATAGTGCTAGGTTTAAGTGGCCTTCGGCTGCCGTGTCGCAGGTCTATTAGAAAAATAGTATTCGCTGCCTCATCCACAAAATAGTACAACATATAGCTGCTTCCTACGCGGCGTTTTCGGTAGAGGTAGCTCATACCCTGTATTTGTGGGCTGATGTAGGGCCAACGGCGAATTTCAAATAGATCGTGAAAGATACGTTGCAGCACTTTCCAGCCAGTTAAATCTTCGGGGTCGTTGCCTCGCTGCTCGTCAATATAGGCTTTAATTTCAGCCAAACGGTTTCGTACTTGAGGGCGAGATTTGAGACGGGCAAGTGGTCTAGTGTCCTCCTGGTCTGTCTCATCTGCCATTACGTTTCCTCGCCCGCCCGCCTTTTGGGATCAGCGCATCATATCCTTCAGGCTTTTGGGCCACATCGGGGAAATCCGTCTCACTAAACCCAAATTCAGCCGCTAAATCGTCCAACTCTATTAACTCGCCGCGCTGTTCTTCCTCTTTTGCTAAGCGGTAAGCTTCCTGCAACTCCATCGCTAAAAGCCGATCCTGGATAGCTTGAAAATCGGCTACGCTCATCACAACAACTGACGGCTTTCCTTTGCGGATAACCACTTTTTGGCTCCCGGTACTTTCGATGTCCTCAACGATCTCGGCGAGATGTTTTCTTAAGTCTGTTAGGCCAATAATATCTTCTTGCACATTGAAATCAGCATTAAGCATAAGTACAACTCCTTCGCGTTGTTATTACAGAATGTACGTTTTGATTATAGGTTGAGTTATACCTACAATGCAACAGCTTTATTATATTGCGGCTAGGAAAATAAAATGTGGATTATACCTCGACGCTCTTTTCAGAGCGGGCGGGCTGCCAGAGTAACCACAGGCTCAAAGCCCACAAGCCTAGCGCGGCCAGGAAACGATAACTGCTACCGAACCGGGCCAGTCCAACCGCCTGAGTAAAGAAGAAATCGTTGCGGCCACCATAGGCCAGCATTGCATAGGCCAGGGCGAAAGCAGCCAGTTGCCAGCGTGGTACCGCCTGGCCCTCGGCATTCGCTGGACGGCTCAGGCTATTGAACAGGGCCAGCACTCCGACCAAACAAGGTACAATGTAATGCAGCCAGACAAAAGGCG
>JBBRBE010000064.1:0-30356 GCA_038206175.1 Chloroflexia bacterium | reverse complement strand
TTTCTTTACCAGAGGTTCGCAAGGCGACACTTTTCTAGGCTTCGATCTTTTCAATCTAAGCAATTATATCGGTCTGGCCGCGACCGTTATTCTGGCCGCACTGCTGATTACTTCTAATCAATTGTCGCTACGCTACATGAAGGGGAAACGCTGGAAGCTGGTGCAGCGTTTTAACTATCCTCTGGCGATCCTGGTCGTGCTGCATACTTTCGGTTATCAGGCTTTGAACGTGCGGGAAGGGATTTTTGCCCTGAGCGTTATCGTTTTGAGCTTGCTGGTAGTAGCGGCCCAGCTTGGCGGCGTGGCGGTTTCGCTAGAACGCAAGCGCAAGCAACAGGTCGGGCTAGCGGCAACCCCTGCTCCGGCGGTAGCCCTGAACGCGGTTGCGCCGCAACTAAACCGTAGTCTGGTGGCCCGCCGCCGCTTCCTGATTGTCGGCGGAGTGGCCCTGTTGACCGCTGGAGATTTTGCGGCGGGCATCGTTTTAGGCAAGGTGCTGCATTCTGGCCCGGCGGCAGGTGCAAATGCTTCTAGCGTTGATGCAGTCGCCTCGAACCCGCAACTTACCGCTCCTTCTGGTAGCGCGGCTACTTCCGCCAGCACCACCAATACCAGTGCTTCGGCATTAGCGACCCCAACTCAGGCTACCCTGGCCGGGACTGGTGCAACTGCAACCCCGACCGCCGGGGCCGCCCCAGCCACAACTGCCAGGGCCGCTACGGCCACGACTGCCGCCGCCCAAAGCACGACCGCCGCCAGCACCCGCAGCATTATTCTGGCGAGTGCGGCTAACCTTGCACCCGGCAGTGCGATGAAGTTCACCACGCCGGATACGGGTGAGAGTGCTATTCTGGTGCATCAGAAAGACGGGTCGGTAAAGGCGTACAGCAGCATTTGCACTCACCGCCCTTATAATCTGGTCTTCAATAGCTCTAGCGAGACGCTGGTTTGCAACCTGCACCGGGTAGCCTTTAACCTTGCTAACGGTGCGCCCGAAAGCCGACCGGCCAGCATTCCGCTCAAGAGTTTCAAGGTGCAATTAGATGGACAGGGTAACATTGTCTACGCGCAGGCCTGATTTTCAAGAGTGACGGAGCCAGACGAAGAAATTAGGATTTTTCCATCAAGACCGTTCGTTTGTAGTGACTACAAACGAACGGTCTTTTTGCACAATCTTTAGAACAAAACAGCCCGCTATATCTCCTGGCGGGCAGCTTTGACGGGGCGCATCCAGAAATTAAAAACCAGACTGGCGATGAGCAATACCATTCCAAAGCCGATTAAAGCATTGATAATTCCTAAACTATCCGCCAGAAAACCGATCAAGACGCTAGGCAACCCGAAGCCTAGATAAGCGCACAAAAAAAAGCCAGATACAGTTCGGGCGCGTTGCTGTCCGCCTAGCCGGTTGATTTCGGCTAATCCGCCTAAATAGGTAAAACCGTAGCAAGCAGTACCGGCAATCGCGGCTCCCCCTAAAAGTAGTCCTAGTTGACCTGTCCCTGCTCCTGTCACCAGTAAAGCATAGCCCGATAACAACAAAACAAAGCCGATTTTCAAAGCTGTTTCAGCCTCGATCCGCCGCGCCAGAGGTTGTACCAACGCCCCGCTTCCGTTTACCAGAAAAAGAGCCAGACCTGACCAGGCAGTTAGATTATTCTTTGCCAGTTGTGCCGGTATCACCGCGATGACCAGACCTGTCACGGCCCAGGCCAGACCGATAGCTATACCGGGCCTGATTGCTCCCGGTGGAAAAGAAGGCCAGCGCAACACCATCCCGCCGACGGCTTTGTTTTGAGGCAACCGCGTTACCAGCACCAGACAGCTTGCCCCCAGCATAACGATCAGCCAGAAGCTAAACGGTACCAGAGATTGCTGAAACAGCAAAACGATGCTGGTTAGCAACGCCCCGCCGCCAAAGCCGAGCGAAGTAGTCGTAGCGATATAGTTCGCGGCGCGTTTAGCATCGTTTTGGAGGAGTTCGGTCAGGTAAACAGTCCCCGTTCCCACGCTCAGACCAACCCCAACGCCTTGAAGTATCCGGGCCACCAGCAGGCTATTAACCCCAGGGCTGATCATGACTAAGGCCGTGGCAAGTAAAGTCGCGCTGAGGCCAATCAATAGCACCGGCTTTCGGCCAATCCGGTCGGAAATTCCCCCAAAGAGAATTAAGACTGGCAGTAACCCGGCGATGTAAAGCGCAAACACTATAGCCGTAAGTCCATTGCTGTAGCCAGCGGCACGGGCGTAGGTTTGGTACAGCGGCACTTCGAGGTTAACTGATAGAGTTACGGCCAAAATAGTTAAAGATATCGTTATTGCGCGTAGTCGCATTCTTGAACACCCACTCCTGTTTTTGATTTATTTCTACCTGTAAATCTTCGCGTGCCTGTGAACTTCTCGCGCCCTAATCTTCGCGTGACTGGTTCTTCTATAGAAGAACCGGGCTTTATTATAGAAGAATAAAAATCCTTTTGTCAACTATAGCGGAAAGATGTTACAATAGCGGAAAAAGCAACGGAAATGGTGAAACAGTGAAATTCGGAAGTAACACCAAGAAGCAACGTTTAGCCCTGAAACTAACTTTAGAAGAACTGGCCGAACGGAGCGGCATAAGCCGAGCGATGTTATCGGATGTTGAGCGTGACCTTAAAAATCCAACAATTAAAGTTGCCGCTCAGATCGCTGCCGGCTTGGATTGTACCCTATCAGACCTGTTAGAGGAAGAGCATCAACCTTCGAGCCAGGCTTTGCAAGTAACTCGCAAAAAAGACCAACCGATTTTAATTGACCCTCGTTCCGGCACTGAAAGACGGCTCCTGGCTCCGGCTTTTGTGCAGCGCGGCCTTGAAATAATCCAATACTCTATTCCCCCTTTGCAGTCTACCGAAGAATTTCCCCCGCATCAGCCAGGGGTGGAGGAGTATCTGGCACTGGTGCAAGGGGTTTTGCAGTGCCAGGTCAACGGACAGGAAATAGCTTTGGAGGCTGGCGACGGGTTAAGTTTTAGAGCCGATGTCGCCCATAGTTTTCGCAATCCTGGTTCCGAACCTTGCCTTTATTTTCTGGTCATAGACTCTACTAAAATCGCCGGGCCAAATTCTAGCCGTTAGGAGAGTTGTTCCGGCCTAGTTTTGTGCCGTTGCTCTGGCTAAGTTTAATAAGCCCTTAAGTTCCATTGTGATGTAGGTCATAAGTCCTATTGCGAACACCTATTACAATTAGATCGAAACATTATTGTGGTAAGGCTATGATCGCAATAATCGGTAAGTAAAATAAAGCCAGGTGGCCGGCGAAAGGCCCGCAAATTAAGTTAAAGGAGGGTTCTACCGAATGGCAAGTGAAGGACTACGCGCCCTGATCGCACGGGCCAACAACGATAAACAGTTCTTGCGAGAACTCTACGCCGACGCTGATAGTGCCGTTAAAGCCGGTGGCTTCGAGCTTTCCCCCGAAGAAATGGAAGCGGTGCGTAATCAGTACAAAGAGCAGTTGACCGACGAGCAATTGGACAACCGCATTACTAAAGGTTGGTTTCGGGTCGGCCCTTAACCTTAAAAAACAATCGCGCCAGAGTTAATCTGGCGTTTTTAGTTGCAGCCAATTTCTAAATTAAATATTACATAAGTTTAACCCAGGCTTCATAAAACCTACGTCAAAAGGTGTTACCATTAAGGCATACCAGCTTTGAATCTATTAGGATGGGAATACCACGATGTTAGGAATGAACTTACTCGAAACGACGAAGCAAAGTATTGGTTCAGGTAGTCTTAAAGCCTTGTTTATAGGCTGCGAACTGGTCAAGAAACCGATGGTTCTGGCCGAAATACAGAATCGCTTTGGTTTGAGCTATCCAAATTTGCCTAATTCTTATCCCTTCGACCGCTACCTTGAACTGCTGGATTGGTTGCGGCAAGAGTTTTACCCCGGTGATACCGAAGCTAAAGGCTACGAAAAGTTAGGACGCGCTATTAACAGAGGTTTCTTCCAGGGGCCGGTCGGGCAGGTCTTGAAAGTAAGTATCCGCATGATGGGGCCGCAACGTTCTTTGCCTTATTTCTTTCGGATTACCGGCGGCGCACTCAAATTTGGCTGGTTTGAAATAGTCGAAGAAAAACCAAATTTCATTCGAGCTATTCTGCATAATGTTCCCGGTTCGCCCGACATCATGCGCGGAATGAGCCTGGAAAGTATGGACATGGTAGGGGTCAAAAACCCTAGCATTACCTACTACAAATTCGATGAGCTTGATACGGAATTCGTGGCTACCTGGGAAAGTTAAATCCCTTCGGAATTATACCATTTGCTTCAATTGTTCCAGGATTAGCTCCAGCGTTTCCGCCGGGGCTTCTTCGACCGCCCAATGTCCGACCCCTGGCAGTTCCACCGCCCGATATGGCCCCACACAATATTTGGCCGTCTCTGCCCAGACCGAGGGGGCAAAGGCGACGTCCCGCTGCCCATAGATCAACGTCACGGGGATTTGCAAAGGTGGGAGTTGGGGTGGGTTTTCCGAGAATAGCACCGCCGGATTCATATTAGCCCGGTAGTAATTCATCATCGCACCAAGCTGACCAGGCCGCGAGAAATGTTCGAGGTAGATCGCATAATCCTCGTCGGAGAATGTTCCCGGTTTGGCCGTGCCATACATGATGTGGCGTAAAAAAGCGTCCGGGTTTTGACCGTAGACTCGTTCCGGGATGTCGAGGGTTTGAAAGAACCAGATATAAAAACTGCGTTGAATTTGCACCGGAGTTTGCATCACCATGCGGAAAGCCGTCGGGTGCGGCATATCAATAACGACAAAGCGACGCACCAGTTGAGGATTAAAAATCGCAAAGGGCCAGGCCACCGCTCCGCCCCAGTCGTGCGCCACGAGGTTCGCCGCTTGCCAGCCAAACTCGCGGTAAAAGGCTGTGATGTCGCTCATCAGCTTTTGCATCCCGTAAGCCTGGACTTCGAGCGGGTGATCGGACAAATTATAGCCCCGCAGGTCTGGTGCGATCACCCGGTAGCCTTCGGCGGCCAGGCGGGGCAGATGATACCGCCACTCGTAGGAAAACTGTGGGAAGCCGTGCAGCAATAGTACCGGTTCACCCTCGGCAGGCCCGGCAGCGTAGTAATGCAATCGCACCTCGCCGTTTTGAACGTAACCTTCTTCGGCAGCCCATTCTGGCATCTGGCCCTCCTCGGCTATATTTAGCTTTGCTTTTTTGTCCGGTTCTTGCGGTCAGCAGGTCGCGCAGAGCTTACCGCTCTTCAGGTTGCGCGAATTTTACCACATTAATCTCAGGAAAGAATAAACCCCCTCTTTCTAAAATTCAGCCAAAAGCTTGATGTTGTTCTCAACCCTTGCTTTTGCCTTATCCACCTTGCAGGGTGATAAAAAAAGTCGTACCCTGCCCGACCCGACTGTTGAGCCAGACCCGCCCACCTTGCGCTTGAGCCAGATCGCGGACCAGGGCCAGGCCCAGGCCAGTACCGCCGGTATCGCGGGTGCGGCTTTTGTCCACCCGGTAGAACCGCTCGAAAAGATGCGGCCAGTGTTCCGGTGGAATCCCGATGCCGGTATCGCTGACGGCCAGGGTAATCCAGCCCGGATTACCCTGGCCGGGCCTTTCACCTTCGCCCGGCCAGGCTTGCAACCGCACCCCACCACCCGCCGGAGTATAGCGTAGAGCGTTGTCGAGCAAATTACTGAGCATATGACGCAAAGCATTACGGTCACTCAGGACGGCTTTCGCCCGTGGATCGAGTTGCATTTCAAGCCGAACCTGGGCAGCCTCGGCCTGTGGACGGAAGCGTTCGAGCAGGGCCGGGAGTTCATCGGCCAGAGCCAGCGGCTTTAGCTCGATGTTTTCGACCATGCTCTGAGCGTTGAGCCAGGTACGTAGCGATCCGACCATGCGGTTTAATTCGGTTACGTCTTCCAGCACAATGTCATAAATCGCCTGCGGGTCGGCTTTAGCGCGAGGTAACTCGTCCCGCAAAGCTTCTATGTGGCCCTGGATCGAGGCGAGGGGCGTTTTAAGCTCGTGGGCGACATCGCTCAAAAGCTCTCGCCGTTTGATTTCGGCTCCTTCCAGCCGTGCGGCCATAAGGTTAAAGCTGTGGGCTACTTCGCTCACTTCGTCATCACCATTATCCGGCACCCGGCGGCTAAAATCACCGCCTGCAACGCCGTGGCTGGCCTGGCGCAATCTTTCAAGAGGCCGCACGATCCGCCGGGTTAAAAGCCAGCCCAATCCCCAGGCTAAAAGCGAAGCCACCATCGCCACCAGCCCGACCACCCAGATTGAACGATCCAGGGCAGTCTCGACCACGAGTCTAGGCTTAACGGCTCCCTGGTTTTGCTGGATGAATTCCTCGAACTGCTGGATTGCGCGTGGCCCTAGCCGTGAATTTTGCACCCGTGTCAGCAAGTTGTTTATAACGTCGTCTTTAGTGCGCTGATCAATTTTTTGAATCGTCTCCGAAACCTGGGTTTGATACAGGATACCGCCGATGATCGCGCTTAGAAAGCCCACCGCCACCATTGCTACGATGATGCGGTTGCGGAGTGAGCTAAGGAACCGTCGCGGCGGCACGACAATATTATTTAGGGGCGCGGCGGGCGGGACCGGGGTCGGGGCAGCAGGCGGCGCGGGGATAGTGTAAGGATTGGACATAACTAAGTTTCTTTCCTGAGTTTGTAACCTATACCGTGGATCGTATCAATCAGGTCGGGTGCGCCGGATTTGATCAGTTTGGCCCGTAAGTTCGAGATATGAGCCGCGATAGCCCGGCTTCCCACCAGCGAGTCCACGTTGTAAAGGGCTTCTTCCAGTTCGGTTTTGCTGTAGACCCGGCCTGGTTGTCGGGCCATCGCCGCCAGCAGGTCGAACTCTTTGCCGGTAAGGTCGGTCACGGTTCGCCCGGCCCAACTCACTTCGCGGCTTTCCCCCTCGACTAGCAGCGAGCCTACCTCAAGCCGCATCGGTTGCGTTTCGGGTGGGGTCAGGTTGTCCACGCGGCGTAAGATTGCCCGCATCCGGGCGACTACTTCACGGGGGCTGAACGGCTTGACCACATAATCGTCTGCTCCCACTTCCAGACCCAGCAAGCGGTCTACTTCTTCGCCTCGTGCGGTAATCATAATGATTGGCACGCTGCTGGTAGTCCTGATCCGGCGGCACACCTCCAACCCGTCCAGACCGGGCAGCAATAGATCGAGCAGTACAAAGTTGGGTTTTTCGCGGCCAAATGTCCGCCAGCCTTCCAACCCGTCTCGGCTGACCAGTGTTTCCCAGCCCTCGGCCTCGCAATACATGGTGAGGTAGTTGACGATTTTACGGTCGTCTTCGATGATCAGAACCTTTCGAGCCATTTATAAGTCCTACTTCTGCTCATAACAACTTTGACCAGTACCGTTATATTGTGCCAGCAATTCCTCTTTTTGCAAAGGCTCTTGCGATCTTTTTACAATTAGCCGAAAAAATACCGAACTTTACCCTCTAAGATTACCACTGTAAGGCAAGCGGCCAAACAAATAAATCGCCAACCACGGTTGGTAGAAGGAGTTAAGCGATGCGAAAGATGCAGGGTAAGACTAAGAAATTTTGGGTATTGCCCGCCTTAACCGCGGTCATGCTGGGTTGCGCTCTGGTTGTGTTTGGGCTGGCTGGGACGGTTCCGGCAGCCGAAGCGGGGATTAACAGCGCAGAAGGCAATCTATATTCGATGGGTGCGGGAGGCCGCACTAAGACCCGGCCTCCCGTTACGGTGGTAGCAACTCGCACCGCCAACCCGACCCAGACCACCGAAGAAGCGGCCAAAACGGCCCTCACCACCTGGTCGAGCCAGACCGTCGGCCTGACGCCGACTTTTTCCGAGGCGCGGGGTGTGACTACGCAGGTACTGGCGACTTACGCTATCCCGACCGAACAGTACGGCCTTCTGACGGCTAACATTGATGCCAGCCGCGCCGCTTACGGTGGCCGAGTTGATGGCGGTGGTTACGAGGTGGTGCTGTTGGGCGGCGGCAGTTCGGTTACTAAAACCAGCCTGTCCGTAAAGCTCAAGTCGGCTTCGCTGGGGTATCTGCAATTGCCTGCCGCGACATTTCCTGATAGCAGCGAAGCGGCCCTGGCTCAACTCCTGACGGCTTTTCCCGCCCTGAGCGGCTACGATTTCCAGGCTAAAGCGGCACCCGGCCCGCAAGGGCATACCTACCGTTTCTACGCCACCAAAACCGACACGACCACTACCCGGCCTGTTACAACCACCACAACCGGGGTTAGCATTGGGGTTATCACTTTGGGTGGCAAGAACTGGGTCTACGCCCTGGTCGGTAGCGGTTCTTACGCCGTCACCGTGCCAGCCAACTAAAACCGGCCAGATAATCTATATAACTGAACCAGCACAAGAAGCCAGGACAAATTATTTGTCCTGGTTGCTTTTGTTAAAAAAATAAATTTGGTTCCGTCAGGCGAACAAAGCGGGCCGATAGACGAGATGAGTTGCCAGTGCTAAACTTAGTCCCGCTCTAAATAAAGCAGTTGATTAAACGGTTCGACCCTGACGAAGGAAGAAACTAAACGAAAGGATAATCTTTTACGATGCAAACTCGGCAGCTTGGCAATAGTGATATGCAAATTACGCCGGTAGGCTTTGGAGCCTGGGCGATTGGCGGCGGCGACTGGGCTTTTGCCTGGGGCGCACAGGATGATAACGAGTCGGTCGAGGCGATCCAGCGTGCGCTCGATTTGGGGATGAACTGGATTGATACGGCAGCAGTTTATGGCCTGGGCCATTCGGAGGAGATCGTCGCCCGCGCTTTGCGAGGCCGTTCGGACAAGCCATACATCTTTACCAAATGTTCGCTGGTCTGGAACGAGCAGCGGCAGGTCAGTAATAGCCTCAAAGCTGCCTCGTTGCGGCATGAACTTGAGGCCAGCTTGCGAAGGCTGGAAATTGAAACTATTGACCTGTACCAGATTCACTGGCCTAACCCGGAAGTTGAAATCGAAGAAGGCTGGCGTACTCTGGCTGATTTTCAGACCGAAGGTAAGGTACGCTATATCGGCGTCTCGAATTTCAACGTCGAGCAAATGAAACGTGCTCAGGCGATTGCCCCGGTTACTTCGCTTCAACCGCCCTATTCTATGTTACGCCGGGGCATCGAGCAAGATATACTCCCCTACGCGCAGGAGCAAAACATTGGCGTGATCGTCTACTCGCCGATGGCTTCCGGCCTCCTGACCGGGGCGATGACCCCGGAGCGGGTGCAGAATTTCCCGCCGGACGACTGGCGGCGCAGGGCAGGCGATTTTCAGGAGCCGAACCTCTCGCGCAATCTCAAGTTAGTCGAGGAGTTGCGGAAAATAGGGGAACGGCAGGGACGCACGCCGGGCGAAGTAGCGATTGCCTGGACGCTGCGCCACCCGGCAGTAACCGCCGCTATCGTAGGCGGTCGCAACGGCAAACAGGTTGAGGGCGTGGTCGGCGCAGCAGATTTTCGGCTTAGCCCGGCTGAAATCGAAGAAATCGAAAAACAGCTAAGTTAAACCTATAGTAAAAAGCCTGTTCTTCCGTTTGTATGGAAGAACAGGCTTTTCACTCTTGACTACCCTAACCGAGTGGTTTCATTCAAATAGGCGTCCGCCTACTGACGTACTGCCTGATGGCTAATGGCACGGTAAGCTGCAATTACCAGCAACGCACCTAGTACCGAAACCAGAATGGTCTGGATGTTAAAGCCGTTGATGAAATCGCCACCAAAGAGCAGGCTGGCGACGAAACCGCCGACGATAGCACCCACGATACCGATTACGATGTCGGCCAAAAGTCCGCCCGCACCACTGCTCATAATCATGTTAGCAATCCAGCCAGCAATCAATCCAACCAACAACCATACAATGATACTCATTTTTTCTTCTCCTTATTTTGATCAAACATACCGCCACTGGGACGGTTCCTCAGTTTTTACCTTGCTCTCCTTACTCATTCCTGTGAGTATAGTGGAGAGCCTCCTTTACCTTTACATCTATCTATAATGCAAACAGCGTGCCACGATTCTCTAATCGAGCCGATCAATTTTAAAAGTCGTTTTTTCCGGTCTGGCTAGCGGCTTTCAATTGCTCCCGGTTACCAGGGCGGCAAGGACGGTCAATCCAATCACGCTTCGATGGAGAGTCTAAAATTGACAAAGAGATTGGCACGGCGCAAAATACCTCAACAATTTGTCCGGCCTCTCAGCGCAATCGAAAAAATAGAGTAAACGAGATAAACGAAATAAAAGGAATAAAGGAAAACGATTTGGCCGCTTTTCTTTTCCAGGCCGAACCACTGGCCGTGTTTGGTCAGGCCATTGTTAACGGACTGGCTTTTGGTTCGATTTACGCTCTGGCCGCCCTGAGCCTGGTGTTGGTTTTCAAGGTTTCGGAACTGATAAACTTTGCTTACGGTGAACTGGCAATGTTTAGTGCGTTTCTGGCCTGGACTTTTATTGCCCGGCTAGGCTGGCCCTACTGGTGGGGAGTGCTGGCCGCGTTGGGCTGCGCCGCCGGGTTAGGGGCGGGCCTTGAGCGGTTGCTGATCCGGCCTTTGCAGCGGGCCAGTCCGTTGAGCCAGGTGATCGTCACGATTGGGCTTGGCACTTTTTTAACGGGAGTGGCCGGGTGGGTCTGGAGTTTCGATAGTCGGCCTTTTCCCGAAGCGGTAAGCGGCCCGCCAGTTGAAGCGGTCGGGCTGATCTTCCGGCTGAGTGACCTTTTGCGGTTGGGTGTAGCAGTGGTGGTGGCCGGACTGCTTTTTGTTTTCTTTCGCTTCACCGTACCGGGTCTGGCCTTACGAGCGATGTCCGAAAATCCCGGCGCGGCCCGGCTAATGGGTATCCCGGTCGGGCGATTAACGACCCTGACCTGGGCTATTGCGACGATGCTGGCAGCAGTCGCCGGTATCCTGATCGCCCCGACCACCTTCCTGGAACCTCTGATGATGGCAGATGTGGCCCTTAAAGCGTTCGCGGCGGCGGTGCTGGGTGGTTTTAGCAGCTTGCCGGGGGCCGTCCTGGGTGGTCTCGTCCTGGGCGTGAGTGATAACCTGGTAGGAACTTACTTGAATCAGGAGTTGCGAAATACCTTTGCTTTCGGCCTGATTCTGATCGTATTGCTGGCCCGTCCGCAAGGGTTGCTGGGCCGGACGCGCAAGAAGAAAGTTTAGCCGTGCTAAAAGCTTTGTCGAGTGGGCGGGCCTGGTTTTCTTTCGGCCTTGTGCTGGCCCTGACCGCCCCTTTCTGGCTGGCCCTTGTGCCGGGTTTCGGTTTCAACAATTATACCTACTCGGTCTTAAATCTGGCTCTGGTTTACAGTCTGGTTGCTCTAGGCCTGAACCTTCTGACCGGCTACGCGGGCCAGATTTCGCTAGGACATAGCGGGCTTATGGCTATCGGTGCCTACGCTACCGCCTCGCTGACGACGCAGTTTAGTCTGCCGGTAGGCTTGAGTCTGGTGGTGGCGGCTCTTGTAACCGGACTGGTGGGCATCGGGTTGGCTCTGCCCGCTCTGCGCCTGAGCGGGCCGTATCTGGCCGTTGCCACGATTGGTTTTGCCGTGGCGGTGCCGCAATTGCTCCGGCTGGTCAATTTTCGCACCGAAGGCGTCGAAGGCCTCAAACTGGCTAAACCGAATCTGCCCGGTTTCGGGCCGGACGACGATCTGGCCCGCTACTACCTTTTTTTGCCCGGTATAGCGTTGGCCTACTTGCTGGCGGCGAATCTGGTAAAGTCCAAAATCGGGCGGGCCTGGCAGGGTTTGCGCGAGAGCGAGATTGCGGCTCAGGCGACCGGGATCAGCCTCGTTCGGGCCAAAATCGAGGTGTTTGCGGTTAGCGGCGTTCTGACCGGGTTGGCGGGAGGACTGTACATTTGCCAGATCGGGCGGGTGAACGCCGACGAGTTTAATTTGCTGCTTTCGATTTACTTTCTGGCGATGATTGCCGTCGGTGGACTGGGCCGGTTGGCCGGGGCCGCTGCCGGGGCGATCCTTCTGACGATTTTGCCTGAACTGGTCAATCGCCTGAGTAGTCTGGCCCAGGATTTACTCAATGGGGCAGGGGTCGCCCTCCAACTCAAGAATCCTCAATATATTCTGTACGGCCTGTTGCTGATGCTGGTAGTGCTATTCCTGCCGGAAGGTCTGGCGGGAGCTTTTACAAGGCTGACCGAACGATTGCGCCCTGCTCCTGAAGCTGTTTTGTCCTCGGTTCAACCGTCCGGTCTTGCCTCACTCGATCTCGGCTCCACGCCCGCCCTGACGGGTCAACTAGAGTTAAAAGACCTGACCGTTCGTTTTGGTGGCCTCGTGGCCGTCTCGGAAGTCAGCCTGAGCGTACCGCCCGGCCAGATTGTCGGGCTGATCGGGCCGAATGGGGCCGGTAAGACGACCCTTTTCAACTGCCTGAGTCGTCTCGAAGAGCCAGAGCAAGGTTTGATCACGTGGGAGGGGCGGTCGCTCCTGGCTCTGCCACCGTCGGCTCTGGCCCGGTTAGGCCTGGCTCGGCTTTTTCAGAACGGCGAGTTGTTCAAAAAGCTAAGCGTGCGCGAAAACTTACTGCTCGGTCAGCATTGCCGGTTGCGGCAATCTTTCCTGGATGGGCTTTTAGGCACCCGCCGCCAGAGGGCCGAGGAGGAGCAAGCCAATCTCAGGGCTGAGGCGATGTTGACTTTTCTGGCCTTACCCCTCAGCCTGGCCGATCTGCCTGCCCACGGGTTGGCTTTCGGGCAGGCCCGGTTGGTCGAGTTAGGCCGAGCTTTATTAAGTGGGCCGCGCCTCCTGTTACTGGACGAACCCGCTGCCGGGACGCACGGACGCGAAAAGGCCGAACTTGTGACGCTCTTGCGTACCCTGCGCGACCGCCTGGGCCTGACAATCCTGCTGGTCGAACATGATATGGCGGTGGTTATGGAGGTCTGCGACCGGTTGTATGTGATGGATTTTGGCCGCTTGATCGCGACCGGCACTCCCGACGAGATACGCCGCGACCCGCTCGTAATCGAGGCGTACCTGGGCTGAAAACAACCATTCTTTATCAAACACAGGCAGGCCCGGAGAAACATTTAAGCTTTCTCCGGGCTTGCCTGTGTTTGATTAAACCTTGCTAACTGGCTTTAGCGTCGGCGGGTACGCACTTGCAGCCCGTACAAAGCCAGGGCGAACAACACCACGAACATCAAAGCTCCCGCCAGCAAGCCTTTGAAGATCAAAGTTTGATCCCAGCCTGTATTGAGGATGGCCCGCATTGCTTCCAGAGCGTATGTAACCGGGTTGACCTGGGCCGCCACCTTGATCCAGCCCGTGAGTTGATCGACCGGAACAAAGGTCGAAGTTAGAAAAGTTAACGGGAAGAATAAAAAGCTTGTCCCGGCAGTAGCGGCGTTGTTACCCGTCACGAGCGCGATCATAACCGTCAGGCCGGAAAAACCTACTCCCAGCAGTAGCGCGAAGCCGATTACCGCCGCCAGCCCGGCTATTCCGGTTACAGGTTGCAGGCCCAGTAGTAACCCGACAAAGGTAATGAGCAGGGCTTGCACGGACAGAATGATTCCTCCGGCTACCATTGGGCCAAGCAGTAAAGCCCAGCGACTGACCGGAGTCAGGCTTAGCTTATCGAAATAGCCTCGTTCGATGTCATTTACAATAGTTCCCGCTGCTACTGTTGCGCCACTAAGTGCCCCACTGATCAAGGCCAGAGGTAAGATAAACCCGATATAGCTCTGGCCGGTCAAGAAGGAGGACGCGACGCCGCTAAACTGGGCATTGTAAACGAACAGCGAAAATAAACTGATCGCCAGGGACGGTATGATCGCCGCCGGTACGCGGAGGTTGACGACCAGGGTTCGCCAGGCCAGACTGCTGACCTGGGCCAGGAAAGGCATCTGGCGGGCCTTTTCAGCTCCTTCAACTTTCGCGTTCAGCACGGAAGTTGGGGAAGTTGGTTCAATTGTCACAGCCATATCGCTTGCTCCTTTTATTTCTTGGCGGCCAGGGCCGGAGCCTGGGTTGCCGCTTCGTTCTCGTATCGCTCGCCGGTAACTTGCAGAAAAACATCGTCCAGGGTCGGACGTGAAAGTGTAAGCGATTGCGGGCGTAAACCCCGCGCCTCTAACCGGCTTATTACTGCCGGTACAACTTCGGCGGCAGGCGACAGATATAGCCGTAGCGTCTGGCGGTCAATCTGGACATGCTCGGCCATATCGCTTATTTCGGTTTTGGCGCGTTGAACGGTTTCGTCGTCGCCAAAAGTTACGTTGATCGACTCGCCGCCGACCTGGGCCTTGAGGGTTTCAGGCGCACCTTCGATCTGAATCTTGCCGTGATTGATGATCGCGATCCGCCCGGCCAGTTCGTCGGCTTCTTCGAGATATTGCGTCGTCAGGAAAATCGTCATGCCCTGTTCGCGGTTCAGGCGGCGGATTTCGTTCCACACGTCCCGACGACTGGCCGGGTCGAGGCCGGTAGTCGGTTCGTCCAGAAAAAGAATGTCCGGCTCGTGTACCAGAGCCATCGCCAGGTCGAGCCGCCGACGCATACCGCCGCTATACTTACCCACCGGACGCTCGGTTACGTCCTCCAGTTTTACCAGCCGTAAGAGTTCCATCGTCCGCTCTCGCGCTTGCTTACCAGTCATGCCGAATAGCTGGGCCTGAAGGGTCAATAATTCGGTGGACTTCATAACCGGGTCGAGACCGATCTCCTGCAAGGCGACGCCCGCGATGCGCCGCACTTTTGCGGCCTCGTTGACTGCATCGTAACCGCCGATAATCGCCCGGCCTTCGGATGGAACGGTCAGGGTCGTCAACATCGAAATGGTCGTACTCTTTCCGGCTCCGTTCGGCCCTAAAAATCCGTAAATCTCGCCTGATTCGACCTTAAAAGAAACACCGTCTACTGCCGTAAAATCCTTAAACTTTTTGACTAAGTTTTCAGCAATGATAGTTCGGTCACTCATTATTTAACACTCCTTTTATAGGCTACCAATTGTTTGGTAGCTTTTGAGCTTAAAAAAAAGACTTCGTATAAAGCCTGTTTATTCCCGGTCAGGACTTGCCTCCTGGCGCGGACGTAAGCCCAATAACATAGTATCAAGCAAGGTGTAAGCCATATTTTGGCGTCTTTCTACCAAAATATAAGAAGGCACTGAGTGTAAGCTTTCGACCATACCCAGGATACCACCGGCAATCAAACCCAGGTCGTTATGTTGAATTTCACCTTGCTGCTCGGCTTCGCGTAGTGCCGCTTCAATCGGCCTTATCACCGAAACAAAAGCCAGTTCGGACAATTCCGCAGCCTTAGCCGCAGGTATAGAAGGCATATCGGAATGTACCATGCGGATTAAATCCATTGGCGGTTGTGCCAGCAACCAATCTGCGACGGCTCGAAGCCGGGATTGTACATCCGGGTTGGCTCCCTGGATAGCCTGGGTCAGGCCCGTGTAATGCCGTTTGAAGTTCCGTTCGCTCACTTCGATATAAAGTTCTTCTTTGCCACCCGGTACGTGGTGATAGAGCGAAGCGTGCTTAATACCTACTGCACTGGCAATATCTCGTAGCGTAACGGCTGAATAACCCCTTTCGGCGAAAAGTTTTTCCGCCGCTTCCAGTACCCTTTCGCGGGCTTCCGTGTTATCTGTCATAGTGTCCGTTCGATTAACCTAGCAATTCGATCAACCTACCAAATTGTAGGTTGATTTTAGCAGGCCTTAAAATCGTTGTCAAGACCTCGTAAGCTTATTTTTATGTTTGCAATGCAAATTTTATTTATTCTAAATTTTAATG
This sequence comes from Chloroflexia bacterium, assembly GCA_038206175.1. Classification (GTDB taxonomy): domain Bacteria; phylum Chloroflexota; class Chloroflexia; order Chloroheliales; family Chloroheliaceae; genus 54-19. Next base: position 14,542 of record JBBRBE010000064.1, on the reverse strand, counting down.
GCCAAAACCGTCCTTGTCCTTATTCAGAGGCGGCCTGGCCGGTAAGTTTTAGCCCAGGTCAAGCACCCAGTACCAGCGATTGGCACTGTCTTTGGCGTAGGCCCGCCCGACCCCCACCCGGCTATAGCTTGCTCCCAGCAGATTGTTCTTGTGAACGTCATCGCTCTGCCAGATTTCCAGGTTAGGCGCGGCTTTTTCGATTCCACCGGCAATATTTTCGCCTACGTGCGACCCGGTGTAACCAAAAGCTTTGATCCGAGCGAAAATATCCCGGCCTTGCGAGTCGGTATGGGCGACGTAGTTTTTGCTTGCCATATCCTGAGCCAGCCAGCGGGCCGAGCGGAAAAGCAACGGCTCGAAAGTTAGCCCGACCAGGCCCTGCGACTGGCGATAAGAGTTAAGCAGTTGCAAAAAAGTCTGCTCTTCGGCGTCCGGGCCTGCGGCATTGACCGTTGCAACCGGGCCACTTGTGGTCGTCACGAGGGGGTTTACGCTTGCCGTCAGGGATGGCCCAGGACGAAGCGGGTTATCCGGGGTGGGGGTGGGCGCAATAATCAGGGAAGAAGTTGGGCGCACGGCAGAAGGTGAGGGCGTGGGTGCCTGGGTACTGGAAGCGGTAACGCGCAGAGGCGCGGACGTGGGCGAAAAGGTTGGCACGGCGGTGGCGGTGGCGGCTACCTTGATTTCGGTTGGGGCAACGCTTACAACTTTGATTTCAGTTGGGCCAGGCGAAGGTAGCCCGGCCTGTTCTACTATCGCTGTAGATGCGACCGGAGCAGGCGAGGCCGGGTTGACTGCCTCTGGCTTAGGGTCAGGGGTACTTTCGCCGCACCCGCCTAATAATCCAACAACTACTACTAATAGAGCTAAGAAAATGGTCTTTTTTAGCACAGTTCTCTTTCTCCTCTACACTTAAATACCTGATTTAACTATAGCGGAATTTGTGCCTCGGTTGATTTCCCGGCTGTTCAGGTTTGAAGGGTGGCTTTAGCCTGTTGACTTCATTTTTATTTTATGCAATTATGATACTTGAGAAGAACCAAATAACCCGGTACAATCTGGCGTATCTCGCCAACAAGGTTTAGCACTATGCAGATTGGTCAGACCGAAACTCTGGTTAGTAGTTTGCCGCCGCTCTATGCCCACTGGATGGCTCAGGCTCTGGCCGAACCACTCCCCACCGAAACAAAAGCTACCTGTGACAATTGTGCCATGTGCGCTAAATCCGACCAGAGCACGCCCACCTCGTTGACCTTTTTCAATCCTAAAATAAAATGTTGCACCTACATGCCCGATCTGCACAATTTTCTGGTCGGGCGAATTCTGGCCGAGCCAAACCCTGATTTTGTGCCGGGGAGGGCCGCTCTCGAAGCCCGCCTGGAAGCCGGATTTGGGGTAACGCCGTTCGGTTTGGCTCCCTCGCCAACGCAGGCCCTGTTATATAACAATAGTCTGGGTTTTGGCCGGGCCGAAACCTTGCGCTGCCCCTACTACATCGAGGAGGGCGGAAAATGCGGCGTCTGGCGACACCGTGATACGGTTTGTAGCACCTGGTTTTGCAAGCACAACCGGGGCGCAACCGGCCTGAATTTCTGGCAACATATTCAACACTTGCTCTCGACGGTCGAGGACGTATTGACCAACTGGTGTGTGGCTGAACTCGATCTCGGCTTACCCGCATTGCAAATTCTCTTTCAAGCTCCCCAGCAAGCTCTGCCCCGTATCCCCCTCAGCGCGGCGCAGTTGGACGGCCAGGTTGACCGCCCCGTTTACCAGCGAATCTGGGGTCGCTGGCTGGGTCGGGAGCGCAACTTTTATCTGGAATGCGCCCGATTGGTCGGCGGGCTGAAATGGAGCGAAGTGCTGGCGATTGGCGGGCCGGAGTTGCCGATCCTGCTACGGCTGACCCGGCAAGCTCAGGCGGAATTAGCGTCGCAAGAAATACCGCCTTATCTACAACCGGGAGCGTTCCGAGTGCTTCAAAACGGCCCTGAACGCTGCCTGGTCGAGTCGTACCGGGCTTATCAACCGGTTGAAATACCGCGCTGGGTGTTGAATGTACTTTATTATTTTGATGGTCAACGTTCGACAGAAGAAACACTAGGGCTGATTGAGGCTGAACAGGGTTTCAAATTAAGTCTGGGCCTGGTGCGCCGTTTGGCCGATTTCCAGATTTTGTTAGCGGCGGACGGGCCGATGACAACGAGCTAATAAACTGTGTTTTGTCACATCGAAGTAGTGTGCGAAGTCATAGCCTCTGCCCATTTCAAGAGCTAAACTATCAGCAGGTTCCACTTCCAAATGTTAGTGTTTATTTTTCAGTAGACAGTTGATTTAAAAGGAGTAAATTTATGTCCGACCAGACGAACAAGCCCCAGAATCAGACTGAGGAAGCCGCTCAGAGCGACGAACTGAGCGAGGACGAACTCTCGGACGTTTCGGGCGGTTGCGACGGTAGCGTAATGCCAATTCAGCGAAACATCTTCAAGTTCAGTCCCGGTCAGCTTGAGCAAAAAGGCATCATTGCCGTTACGCCACAAATCAAACTGTAAAAACTTAGGAACAAAAAATAACAAAGGCAAAAGCGTCTGCACGGTTGCCTTTGTTATTTTCTCGCTTAAGCTTTAATGCCGTTTTCGGCCAGGTATTGCTTGAGGCCCGCCGGTTTGAAGCCGAATTCGTGTTCGACTACTTGCGGGTCGGGCGTGGTATTGTCGAAAGCGAAAAGTTCGAGCGTAGCCGGGGTTAGCGGCGGTTTGGGTAGCAGGCTAAACAGGGCCGCGTTGATCCCGGCAGCCCAGAGCGGTAGAGGCAGCTTGAGCCGCTTTATTTTCAAGGTTCGCAGAATTAGCGTGACCAGTTCGCTGTAAGTGTAATATTCTGGCCCGCCAAGTGGAATTTTGCGACCGATTTTGTCGTCGCGTTCGGCACTCTTAGCCACGGCACGGGCGACATCGGCCACGAAAATCGGCTGGAAGCGGGTCTTGCCGCCCCCGATTACCGCCGCCACCGGCAAGGATTTCATCACTCGCGCCTGCGCCTCGAAAAACTCGGCTCCTTCGCCAAAAAGGATGCTCGGCTGGATAATCGTCCAGGCCAGCCCACTGTTGACGACGGCTTGTTCCATTTCCCAGCGCGTCCGCATATAGCTACCTTCTTTGCCTTCGACCGTACCCAGGCCACTGCCCAGCACAAAGCGTTTGACCCCGGCAGCCTGTGCCGCCGCGACAATATTGCGGGTTCCTTCGACGTTTACTTTCCAGTAAAGATTGTTTTTGTTTTTGAAGTTAGCCGTCACTGCCACAAAATCAAAAACCGTCTCGACGCCCGCCATCGCCCGGTCGAGCGAAGCCCGGTCTGACACATCGCCTTCGACTGTCTCTATTCCTTGCACCCCGCCTAACCGGGCGAGGTCGCTGGCCTTGCGAAGCATCACCCGCACCTGGCCGGGGTGCTTCGCGGCCAACTCTTTTACAAGCTGCCGACCAATAAAGCCCGTTCCGCCGATTACTAGCATCATAATCTACCTCACACTCCTGTTTCTTCGCTCGTTTCCTTCTAGCTGTGTTGCTGCTCTATCTTAACAGCCTCGGCCCACTCTAGCATTAGCAAAAAGTGACGTTTGGGTGGAAATCCGGCATAAGCCTTCAAGATAGCTGGTGGCTGGCCCGATTTTTGCCCTAAAATGCCTCGTGAGGTCTTGCAAAGTGAAGATTAGAGACTTCCAAAGTATGTGAAAAAAACTACCAATCCCATTGACGCTAACTAGAGCGAGTGCTATAATGAGGCTGAAATAAAGAAGCGTTAAAGCTTTGTTAAAAAAAGCGATCCATACTTTGACCCCATTAAAAGTTTTGCCAGTAGCCGGAACCTGGAAACGAGACACAACTGCTTTTAGATAGCTAGCCTAGAAAATAGCTAAACATAATCTCTTTGGTATATAATTCTATAACAATTGGGTTTCGGTCGAAGGTCAACTTCACCCGAAGTTGTGTTGTTGGTCAGACCTCGGTTGGCGGAACAGCCCGTAGTAATTCAGCATTTCCTGGAGGAGCAATATTATGGTAGTCGGCGAAACAATTGAACTCTTCATCGTGTTTGGCATGGTAATTCTTTCAATTATCATTGTAATGCTGATGCAAAAAGCGACCGGAGGGGTGGATAACGAAGAATGATCAACGACAAGCTCCAAAAAAACGCTGACATTCGTTTTGCCGAGTCCGAAGATCAAGCTTACCCGACCGAACTACCCGATACCGAGTGGTTCCGCACGAATGTTCCTTGCCAGTATACCTGCCCGGCCCATACCGATGTTTCCAACTATATCGGCCTCGTAGCACAGGGCCGCTTCGACGAAGCCTATATCCTGAACCGGCGCGATAACGTGTTTCCGGGTATCCTGGGCCGCATCTGCGCCCGCCCCTGCGAAAGCACCTGCCGTCGCGGTCTGATTGATAAAACGATTCGGATTTGCTGGCTCAAACGTTCGGCCAGCGATTTTCGCAGCGATAAATTTATTCCCAAGAAAGCTCCAGTCACTCGCAAAGAGCGGATCGCTGTAGTTGGGGCCGGTTCTGCCGGTCTCGCTTGCGCCCGCGATCTGGCGATTATGGGCTACAAAACTGTCGTTTACGATATGTTCCCGGAACCGGGTGGCATGTTAACCGGCGGTATCCCGATCTGGCGGTTGCCCCGCGATGTCGTACAGAACGAAGTGGACGAATACTTTGATGCCCTCGGTGTCGAAATCCACCTTAACACCAAAATCGGTCATAACGCCGATATTCCGTTGGCCGACCTCATGAGCCGCTTCGACGCAGTTTATCTGGGTGCAGGTTGTCAGCTACCGGCAACCCTGGGTATTCCCGGCGAAGACCTCAAAGGCTTCGAGTACGGTTTACCCTGGCTGGAAAAGATTAACTATCATCACGTCGAGGCTGCTTCTTTTGGCAAGCGCGTAGTCGTTCTGGGTATGGGTTTTACCGCGATGGACTGTTGCCGAAGTGCGCGGCGGATGGGCGCAGAAGAAATAATCGTGGCTTACCGCCGGACTCAGCTAGAAGCCCCGGTGGAAGAATATGAGGTGGAAGAAGCCGAACTGGAAGGCATCAACTTTATCTACCTCTCTACCCCGATTGAAGCCGTGGGCGACGAGACCGGCAAGGTTGTGGGCATGAAGTTTATCCGCAACAAACTTGGTGCGCCGGACGCGAAGGGTCGTCGTGCGCCTGTGCCGATCCCTGGTAGCGAGTTCGTCATCGAGTGTGACGTGGTAATCCCGGCTACCGGGCAGTGGAGCGATACAGGCTGGCTTGACCCTGAACTGGGCGTTGAAATCCGCAAGAACGGCAATCTGAAAGTTGATCCCGAAACCTGGATGACTAACGTACCGGGTCTTTTCGCGGGTGGCGACTTTACCGAAGGCCCGCGCAATATTATCTCAGCCATCGCGGACGGTCATAAAGCCGCTAACTCGATGCACGAGTACCTGACCGGGGCAAAGCCTCCCCGCCGCCGCAGCAGCCACGAAATTATGGAAGTCTGGCGACGTAGCCTCGACTACGAAAAGGTCGAACGACAGGAAATGCGCTTCTTGCCGCTCAACCAGCGTTGGGGCGCGGACGTAGTAAAGAACCTGGAAACCGAAGCGGAAATCGGCTTCACCCGCGAAATGGCAATGAAAGAAGCCACGCGCTGCTTGCAGTGTGCCTACAACATTCTGATTGATAGCGACCTGTGCATTCTGTGCGCGGCTTGCGTGGATGTCTGCCCCGAAAAGATTATCCGCCTCGTGCCGCTCAAAGAACTGGATGGCGTGGCGGGAGCCGACCAGTACCAGGCTGACCCGGCCATGGCCGATGCTCAAACCTTGCTGCTGGACGAAAACGAATGTATTCGCTGCGGATTATGCGTGGTGCGTTGCCCGACCCAGGCAATCAAGATGGCGCGGTTCCAGTATAGCGACCCACGGGCGCACTGGTACGTTAGCGAACCGGGCCTGAGCGCACCTATTCCGAAGTAGGGCAACTGAATGGAGTGAGGGCGAAAGAGCCACGAATCTACCTTTCGACTTCGCCCTTATTCTAATCTGTTCGTTGCCTTGAACCTGTAATAAAGTGAAGTAAACAAATCTGTTGGAGAATCAGGGTATAGTGGAAGAAATTCTTCCGCGGCCCTTCGTTCTCACCTCTCCGCCATTAACTAGATTGAGGAGTAGCCACAAAGTATGGCGACAAAAAAGAGTTCTCCTTCTAAAAAACCGCTCGACCAGGTAATTCAGGCTACCGGCGCGTTGGGCTTCCGGCTCTGGAAGAGCGTTTTTCGCCATAGCTGGCCGGATAGTGCGCGTACCCGGTCGCTGGCAACGATGAGCAATGTTTTCCTGCATTTGCACCCGACGACGATCCGGCGGGCCTCGCTCAAAGTAACCTATACTTTCTGCCTGGGTGGTCTGTCGTTCTTCTTTTTCCTGGTGCTAACCGTTTCGGGCGTGCTGCTGATGTTCTATTACGTGCCGTCTGTAACCCAGGCTTACCAGGACATCAAAGATTTACAGACAGTCGTGTTTGCCGGGCAGTTCTTGCGGAATATGCACAGGTGGGCCGCGCATGCAATGGTTATAGTGGTGTTCTTGCATATGTGTCGAGTGTTTTACACCCGTGCCTATCGCCCACCACGTGAATTCAACTGGGTTATCGGGGTGCTACTGCTGGTTGTAACCTTCCTGTTGAGTTTTAGCGGCTATCTTTTGCCCTGGGATCAACTCTCGTTCTGGGCCGTGACCGTCGGTACGAATATTGCGAAGGCGACGCCGTTTGTGGGGCCAGAGGCACAATTTCTGCTCATTGGTGGGTACGAGATCGGTCAAAATGCGCTGATACGATTCTATACTTTACATGTGATAGCGTTACCTCTGATCGCCGCCGTGCTGATCGCCGTTCACTTCTGGCGAGTCCGCAAAGACGGCTTTAGCGGCGGTCTTTAAGAAGTTCTGAGCTTTGAGTTCCGAGTTCTAAGTTTGGTGTTCTTCTTTAAGAGTTAGAACTTAGAACTCAAAACTAACCACTAGAAGGAGTTCAGTATGGCCGATACCAGTCAGGATCGCCAGGCTCAGGAGGCCCAGTCGGCAGAAGGTGCGGCAGCCAAGCGGCGGGCCGAAGCGCGACGCCGCCATGATACCTCCAACCCACTCGATAAAGCCCGACCTCACCGTTTGCTGGCGGTGGTCAAGAAGGAAGCCAGTTTCGTACCCACCAAAGAGCCTTCGACAATTGTACACGTCTGGCCGCACTTGCTCATGATCGAGTTCCTTTGCTCGATGGTGTTTACCGTTACGCTCTTTGTCACGTCGGCCTTTATTAACGGGCCGTTGGAAGAACTGGCAAACGCCGAGAAAACGCCCAATCCTTCCAAAGCTCCCTGGTACTTCTTGAACCTGCAAGAACTGCTTTTGCACATGGACGCAGGTCTGGCCGGGGTAATCATTCCTAGCGTGGTGCTGCTGCTGATCGCTCTGGTTCCCTACTTCGACCTGGGACCGGGCCAGATGGGACGCTGGTTCACCAGCGAACGCGGCAAGGCTGTGGTAATTTTCAGCGTGGTTTACACTACTTTTATGCTGGTGTTCCTGATCGCGCTGGACAACTTCTACAATATCAAAACTCTGATGGCAAGTCTTTTCCCGGACGAAACTGGCAAAGGTGCGCTGACCAAGATCAAGGTGCCGATCTTCGGCGGAGATTCTGCCGAACGCTTTGGTTTCGCTCCTACTCAGCTTGATATTGTGTTGTCCAACTGGATTATCCCGATTGTTTCTATCTTGATCTTGTCAGCTTTGCTGGTTCTGCTGGTCAAGAAACGCTTTGGAGCCGACCGGCGCGATGTTTTCCAGGCTTTGTTTACCGGCTTCGTGGTTGCTTTTGCCATTACTACCGTCGTCGGTACAGCCTTCCGGGGTTACGGTCAGACTTTCGACTGGACGTGGTGGGCCTTCAAGCGGCCTTTGTAAGACCCGCTTTAGGAGCTTTTAAGCTTCTTCGACTTGATATGTGAGTGAAGTACGTTCCGGCTAACGCGTAGGATTTTACTTATTTGGAAGCGTTAGCCGGTAAGAGAGCTTTTGGCCCCGCCCCGTTATGGGATGGGAAGGCCGAGCCACCAGGAGCAATTTGAGATGGCAATTATTTACAAGGATGGCAAGCCCGTAGTTGTTTCGGGAGGTGCCTCCGGGGCAGAAGCCGGTCACGCGGCGGAACCTGATATATCCAATGCCGAACATGCCGAGATTAGCCGCCGCCGTTTTATGCGGGGAGCTTTTCTGGGGACGATGGGAGCTTTCTTGACCGGGGCGGCGGGTACTTATCTGCTGTTCTTCTGGCCCAAGAAGGTTGGTACATTTGGTTCGACCATCAAAGCCGGAGATGCCGCGCAGTTCCCACCCGGTTCGGTCACACCGTTCCGCGAGGGTCGTTTTTACCTCGTGCATACTCTGCCAGAAGATGGCGGCGGTTTCCTGGCCCTTTATTGGAAGTGCGTCCACCTGGGTTGTACGGTTCCCTGGCGCGAAGCCGAAGACGGCACTTACGGCGGTAAAACTTACAAAGGCATTTTCCGTTGCCCTTGCCACGGTTCGCAGTACATTATCACCGGCCAGAACTTCGCCGGGCCTGCCCCGCGTCCGCTCGACATTATGGAAGTGACGGTGGCGGGCGGAGCGGTAGCGGTAAATACCGGCAAGATCAGCAAGCGCGACCAGGCAACCCCGGCCCAGCAAGTCAAGGGTTAGAAGGGCTTCGGAACAACAGGCAGGACGCGAAAAGCTAGAATTGCTCGAACGCTCCTGAAAATAGCCAAAGATAAAGCTCCTTAACTTTTATTTTTGGCTGTTCTAATGCTAGAAACAGAAGGATGAATTATGCCCACCCGTATGATACTAAGTATTTCCTTTGTACTCTTTGTGGTACTGGGAATGCTGGTATACATTGTCAATGACAACCGCCGGGCTGATACGACCACGACAGGAGTAATTGAAAAGGAAGCCGATTCAGGCGCGGAGCTTTTTGCGGCTAACTGTTCGCAGTGTCACGGTCCCAAAGGAGAAGGAGCTATCGGCCCGGCCCTGGACCGCCCGGAGTGGCACGCGGGCGACCCGGCTTACGATGAAACTGCCGTCTCAAACCTGATCCGTAACGTCCTGAATCGCGGCCAGTACAGCCCTCAACCGGGTATCAACATGCCAGCCTGGTCGAAGGATTACGGCGGCCCTTTCAACGAACAACAAATTGAAGATGTAGTGCGCTTTATTACTCACGGTGATTGGCAACTCCTCCAGGTGTTGTCTCATACGGCTGCTCCTAACTTCCTGGCCGATATTCCGGCTAACGACGTGCAGAAAAAGCAGTATCCAACCATTGTGGCCGATATGCTGGCGATCCGTGATCCGCAGAAATACGGAGCGGTGGACACACGCAGCGATGCCCAGAAGAAACTTTTAGCGGACGATGCCAAAGCCGAGGACCAGAACAAAGGCGCAGTTTATCAGGAAATCCAGCGCAACAAAGAACAATTGCGCAAAATTCTGGGCAACCGCGACCCTCAACAGCCCACCGAACAATTAAGCGGAATGAAGCAGTTACTTCAAACGAAAGGTTGTATTGGGTGTCACGGTTTTGGAAGTGCTGGTACGACTCTCGGCCCAAACCTCACCGAAGTGGGAAGTCGCCGCAGTGCTGATTGGATGTACGAATGGATCAAAAATCCGGCGGCAGTTCCAGGCTCGAACCGTGGCCCGAACATCCAGCCCTGGTTCAAGGAAGATAAGCGCACCGATTTCTGGCCGATGCAGCCCACCTACATGCCGACCATCGCCATGACTGACCAGGAACGGCAGAGCATCGTGGATTATTTGAAAGATTTGAAGAGCGCTCCGGTACTGGCACCCAAGCCAAACGCGCAGACCGAGAAGAAATAGAGGGGAGCTATTCATAAGATGGAGATGGAGCAGCTAAGTGTTGCACCGCAACCGGCAATCGCCGCCCCCTCGGAGATTAGTTCAGTCCCTGAGGTTAGACAAATGCGCCGTGGGCGGCGGTGGCTACGGTCGCCTGTAGTATTGTTGGGCCTGACCTTTGGCCTGGCTCTCTTGATGTGGTCGGTAGATTTTCAGCCGGTTAGCAGCGACACGACCAAGCTAACCGCCGCTTACGAGCCAACCGTCGCCGACGGCGATTTACTAAATCTGAAATCGCCAATCTGGAGCGAGAGCCGCGAGAACAAACTCAGTAAAGAAGTCGGTAGCGACAGCAAGCCTACCAACCGAATCAGCACGACAGTTATTCCGCTTAGCGGCCAGTATATTCTGCCGCAGCAAGGCGGAAGCGTTTTGCAGGTGCGGGCGCGGGCCGCTTTCAACGATAAAACTATGGCGGTGCTGGTGCAGTGGACTGACCAGAGCAAGAATACCGGTACGGTGGTAAACCAGAGCCAGTATAGCGATGCTATCGCGCTCGAATTTCCGCTCGTTCTGGTGCCGGGCCACCAGCCTTTCCGTTGTATGGGCCAGAGCGACGCGCAGGTAAATATCTGGCAGTGGAAAGCCGAGCGCGAGGCTGCCGTGGCGGGCGAGGGCCGTATCTACACCAACGCCGGAGGAAAGGCTGTCAAGAATTATGTTGGCCCCGCCGCCGGATATTTGAAGGACACGGCAGTTTACGACCCGGACAGCACTGCTGCTTACGACGAGGCAACTAAAACCTGGAGCGTAATCTTTAGCCGCCCGCTCAAGTCGGGCGACGAAAAATCGTCCACCCAGTTTACACCCGGTCAGGCCACCCTGATTGCTTTCGCCGTCTGGGATGGCGGCGCGGGTGAACGCCTCAGCAAGAAGGCTGTCTCGACCTGGGTAGACTTCATTATGCAACCGGGCGAGACGAATACCCAGAACCTGATCAATATCGCTACGATGGCTGGCGTCGGCTTGCTGATGCTGATCGCAGTAGTGGTAGCCTGGCGGATTTTACCCAACCCTAAACGAAACGTGCGCGAATAAATAAGGGTATTAGGTAAAGGTATAACAAAGCCGGGCGAAACTGTTCAACAGTTTCGCCCGGCTTTGTTATTGTCTGGTCTGTTCAGAAATGAATATAAGGAGAATTTGACGCTCCAAAAGCAAGGGAGTAAAATAAAGAGCGACTTTTCAGTTTGTGCTTCGTTGTTATTTTAGATAATTGTCAGAATTAGAGTGAAACGGTAAAGGCGGAACCTTCGACATGCCTTCCGGCGAATTCCAACGTTTGAACGTAATCGTGATCGGGCGGGTGCAAGGCGTAGGTTTTCGCATGTTTGTAGAAGAGCAAGCCGAGCAGTTGGGCCTGACCGGGTGGGTGCGCAACGACGAGACTGACCGCCGCCGGGTGGAAGTGCTGGCCGAGGGCCAGCGGCCCGCACTCGAAAAGCTGTTGCAAAGCCTGGAAGCGGGGCCACCCGGTGCGCGTGTCGAGGCTTTGCAAACTGGCTGGGAGGCGGGCCAGGCTAACTTTGCCGATTTCAGGGTGAGAGCATAGGTTTCAAGCAAGCAGTATGGCAGTATGAGTGTTAAAAGCGAACCAACTCCCCTTATTTCTATTCCGTCCTCGGCCCCAGGAGTGGCAGAGAAAAAGCCACGCCGTTTGCCGCCTCAGGTGGTCGCCTGGCTGGTGCTGCTGGCTGCGTTTGGTCTCTTTTGCTTGCTAATTTTTACCGCTTTTAACCTGATCAGCGATTACCTTAGCCAGTCTACCGAGTACAAAGCCGGGCAGGTGCGGGTGGCTCTGGGGCGGGATGTAAACGTTTTCGTGCAGCATCGCGGCCAATCCAAAGAGATTCTTGTGAGCGAGATCGAAAACGTCAACGAGGGCGACGAAATTCGGACTGGCAAAGACAGTGACGCTGTGCTGGTGCTTTTCGACGGTAGTCGCCTGGATTTAACCCCCGAAAGCCGGGTGCGCCTGGAACGTTCGCGGGTGGAAATCCGCAATTTCCGGCGAACCGAAAAGCAGGTTGCCGTGGGTGTTCAGAACGGCCTGGTCTGGTTCACCGTGCAGCCTTTCGTGACAGGGCGAGACTACTCTAAAGCTTCTTTCCGGGCTTTCTTGCCCCAGGAAGGAGCGGCAAGCGGCCCAACCGAGATGTGGTTCAATGACCCGCTAACTGGCAATTATTCCGATGGTCGCTATGGGTTGGGAGTAAACCGCGCTCAGGAGAAAGAAAGTGGCTTGCGAGCCTGGTTTACCAACAAAGCCCGCAAGCCGATAGATGTACGCAGCCCTGGTAAAGTCGTTTCCGTGGGGCCAGGCCAGCGGGTAGCCTTCGAGGGCGGCGTGCCGGGAGTGCCAATGCTGCCGGGCGAGTTGCAAACCCAACTGGTCTTTAACGGTTCCTTCCTCAATGGTTGGGATTACTGGCAACCTTACAGCGACCAGGGTTCCGACAAAGGGCCGATTGATGGCCTGGTGCAGTTCGACGCCGAACTTATTGACGACGGGGCGCAACCACGGGCGAGAATTATGCGCCTCGATCCACGCGGGGAAGGTAATTTTGCCGAAACGAGTATGCTCCAGGATATTAACCGCGATGTGAGCGATTATGAGGAGCTTGATTTCCGGCTGAAATTCAAGCTGGTGAGCCAGAGCCTGGCCGGGGGCGGCTACCTGGGCAGCGAATACCCGCTTTTTATTAAAATTGCCTACCTTGATAAAAATAACGAGCGGCAAGAGTTTTTTCGAGGTTTTTATTCAAAACCTTCTGATATTCGCACGACCGACCAGGATCGGGTAGGCATCAGCCAGAAATTTACCCAGGGTGAATGGCAAGATTGGCATTTTAATTTGATGGAATTGCGGAATAAGCCTACTCGTATTTTGCGGGTAACGATAGGTTCCTCTGGTCATTTATACGACAGTTACTTTACGGATGTTAGTTTGATTGCCCGATAGCAATCCAGGTTCTACTTTAAGTACGACAATCTTTGTGGAGGAATTTTTGTGAGCAATATTTGTGTAATAGGTACGGGTTATGTGGGACTGGTGACAGGAGCCTGCTTTGCCGACCTGGGCAATGACGTTATTTGCCTGGATGTAGTCGAGAGTAAGATCGAGGGCCTCAAGCGCGGCGAATTGCCCATTTATGAACCGGGCCTGGAAGAAGTGGTCAAGCGCAACTACGAGGCCGGACGCTTGAAGTTCACCACCAGTTATCCCGAAGGAGTGCCGGGAGCCGATTTTGTTTTTATTGCCGTCGGTACGCCCCAGGGTGATGACGGCGGAGCCGATCTCAGCTATGTCGAAATGGCCGCTTCGACTGTCGCCAAACATTTGCAGGGCGATACGATTATCATCAACAAAAGCACCGTGCCGATTGGTACGGGTGACTGGGTAGCCGGGATTATTGACCGCAGCCTGAACGGTAATCGTTCGACTGCCACGTTTGCTGTCGTCAGCAACCCGGAATTTTTGCGCGAGGGTTCGGCGGTGAACGATTTTCAGTCACCTGACCGGGTAGTGCTGGGTTCTTTCAAGCGGGCGGCGGCTGAGCGCGTGGCCGAACTTTATTCGGCCATCAAAGCTCCGATCATTATTACCGACCTGCGGACGGCAGAAATGATCAAGTACGCCTCGAACGCTTTCCTGGCAACCCGCATTTCTTTTATCAACGAGATTGCTCACATGTGCGACGCTCTGGGGGCGGACGCAAAGGTAGTGGCCGAAGGGATGGGCCACGACAAGCGGATCGGTCATCATTTCTTGCAGGCCGGGATTGGTTACGGCGGTTCGTGCTTCCCGAAAGATGTCAAAGCCCTGGCGCATATGGCTGAAAAGAGCAATTTGCACCCGCAACTGTTGTTGGCCGTTATGGACATCAACCAGGATGCCCGGCGTTTCTTTGTCCAGAAGATCGAGCGGACACTCGGCTCGGTGTCGGGACGCACTATCGGGGTTTGGGGGCTGGCTTTCAAGCCCAACACCGATGATATGCGCGAAGCCGCCTCGATTGACATCCTGACGGCCCTGGTACGCAAAGGAGCCAATGTGCGGGCTTACGACCCGGTGGCGATGAAAGTGGCTCAGCGCATGTTGCCCGGTGCCGTCGAGTACGCCAACGACCCCTACGAAGCAGTTCAGGACGCCGACGCGGTGTTGCTGTTGACCGAGTGGAACGAGTTCAAGCAAGTAGATTTCGAGCGGGTCAAAGGCTTGATGCGCCACGCAGTGCTATTCGATGGCCGCAACCTGTACGAGCCGCAGGAAATCGTCAAGCAGGGATTTATTTACCGCGCCGTCGGTCGCCCGGTCGCCGACTAAAGCGCCGTTATAAAAGAATAGAAATTGGGGAAACGCCTGTTTCCCCAATTTCTATTTGTCTGAACTTTATTTTTGGGAACAGGGCGGTTGCAAGGTGGTGAAACGGAAAAAGTAGAAAAAGAGAACCTAATCTAGTATGCTAAAGGTGTTGAAGCCAAAGCAAAGCTAGAAAGGTTCTCAAGATGAAATATAGCACAATTAACTTT
>JBBRBE010000063.1:0-30640 GCA_038206175.1 Chloroflexia bacterium | reverse complement strand
AGCAGGTGTACCCAGAGCCACAATCCGTCCGTTGTCCATAATCGCCACCCGGTCGCACAGCACTTCGGCCTCTTCCATGTAGTGAGTAGTCAGGATAATCGTCTTGCCTGCCGCCCGGAGCGCACGCACGCTGTCCCAGACATTGCGCCGGGCTTGCGGATCGAGCGCGGTAGTCGGCTCGTCCAGAAATACAACGGTAGGGTCGTTGACCAGGGCCGCCGCCAACGCCACTCGCTGCTTCTGCCCGCCCGAAAGGGTGTCGAGGCGGGCGTTGGCTTTGCCGCTGAGGTCGAACTCTTCCAGGAGCGATTTGACCGGCCTGGCCCGCCGGTAGAGCATTGCCAGCATATCCAGGTTTTCGCGGACGGTCAGTTCGTCAAAAAGGCTACTCGTTTGCAGTTGCAGGCCAATGCGCTGGTGCAATTCTTCGCGCTGTCGCGGGTTCTGTACATCGAGGCCATCCACCAGCACAACCGCGCCAGTGCGGGCGTCCGGCAGGCGCAAGCCCTCGATAATCTCAAGGGTGGTAGATTTACCGGCTCCGTTCGGCCCCAGGATACCGAAAATTTCGCCCCGGCGCACCGCGAAACTTACGCCGTCTACGGCTTTCTTGCCCGCATAACTTCGATGCAGGTCGCGCACTTCGACCGCCATACCCGTTGCGCCAGCACCGGCGGGAATAATATTGCTTTGCGCTTTGATCAAACTGGTCATTGCCTGGCTCCTTGCTCGAAAATTCTTTAAGAACAGTTTCTTTTATTTTTGTTATTTAGTTCTTCCTGATTGCTCTTACTTTAGCGCACTTTGAACCGGGCGAGATGCGCCGGAAGTCACCTTCCCGGTCACATCCTGAGCGTGACCGGGAAGGTGAGGAAAAGCGAAGTAATAAATTAATTACTAATATATTTTTATTAATAGCTCCGTAATATTATAAGTTATGTTCGTAGAGTATATTTGTAGTATGTTAGCGTTTATCGAATTGCAACTACAAGTTTTGTTTTATATAGACATTAAATTATGCGAGTTTCTGCATAATCTCCAATCGTTTTAACATATATACAGGAGCGTTTTTACATGCGATATAGCGGCAGGCTTACCTTTCTCGCTGTGCTTTTTATACTAGGATCGCTATTTTTGGAAGCGTGTGGAGAAAACGCGACTTCAAACGCAGCACCTCAAGCACAAGTTGTTGCTACAACGGCCCCCAGTTCGACAACAGCACCGGCAACACAAAATGTTCAGGCTACTGCTGCTGCAAATCAGACAGCCACTGCTGCTGCAAACCAGACAGCCACTGCTGCTGCTATGCAGACGGCTTTAGCTCAACCAACTTCCACTCCTAAACCTACTAATACGGCAGTCCCTACGGCGACACCCAGACCCACCAGCACCCCAGCACCAACTGCCACTCCGAAGCCAACGCCGGATACTGCTGCAACAGCGGCAGCCCAAACCTCAGCAACAGCGGCGGCCCAGGCAAAAGCAACCGCTAACGCCCAGGCCACTATTGCTGCCCTTCCAAAACCTATTGATATAGTAGGCAATGGTGATAAGGTAACGCAAAAAGTCACCCTCACTAAGGGTACTTCAAGGGCTACACTAAATTACACCGGGCAAAGCAACTTCATTATTAAGATGCTTGATGAGAATGGTAAAGACATTGATTTAGTTGTTAACGAGATTGGCCCATATAGCGGTACGACGTTTATTCCTGTTCCAAAAACAGGTAATTATGTTTTCAATATTCAGGCTGAAGGAAATTGGGCTTTGAAGCTACATGGTATAGAGCTTTTGCTTCAGGAAGCTCCTGTTTCTTTTCCGCTAAAAGGTAAGGGAGATACAGCCGTAATAGTTAGTATTCCAAAAACTTCACTTACCACTTTTAAGATGAGCCATAACGGGGATAGTAATTTTATTGTCAAGGTGATTGATGTTAGCGATGGGGAGACGCAAGTACTGTTGGCTAACAAAATTGGTTCCTATCAAGGCGAGGTCGCAAAAAAGGCGGACGCCGGAACTTACCCAATCGAAGTCATCGCAGACGGCGAGTGGACAATAGAAATCATCCAATAGTAGAGTTCCTGAGTTAAAACGTTGTTGGCGAATTTCTTTTGCAGGGTCAATTCACACTGAAGAGTGAATTCGTTTTGAGCCTTCAAAGGAATTTGCCAACAACCTACGCAGCGTCTGGAAATACACCCTACGAACGGTCTGGATTTCAATTCCTTTCTTTGATTTCTTTAAATTCTCTCAAGGCATCTCTAGCCGCATCCTTAACTAGCTGAAAACCAAACCGGCCAACATAACCCGTATCGGTTTGAGCCAGTTGCCGTAACTTTGGGATGGCTTCCGTGGCCCCTAAAAAGCCTAAAGCTATAGCCGCCCAACCCCGTACTCGACTGTCCTCATCTTCTAACCGCTCAAGTAGCGGTTTTATTGCAATAGGATTATTAACAAATGTCAAAGCTTTAGCAGCGTTAGATCTGATTACGGGACTCGTGCTATTCAAACCTTCTAACAAGGCTTCTAGGGTGAGTGAGGCGGTCTGTCCAAGAGCATAAGTTACCTCATTATTTACCTTATAATCATCCTCGTCTAGGCTTTCCAGGAATTGAGCTATGACCCGCTCATCTTCTCTAAAACCATACAAAGTTTTCGCCGCTTTTGCACGGGTAGGATTAGCTTTATCCAGCATAAGCTCAAGGAGAAGCGGCACAACATCTACCCCTAGTTTAGTAAGTGATATAGCAGCTTCGTCGCGTACTTCTGAATCTTCTTTGTCGTGGAGAGCCTTCAACAACACCTCAATAGCTGCTCTATCCCCTATTTGACCCAAAGAAACGGCGGCGTTTTTTCTAATCTTCTCGTCCTCATTAAACAGGGCTGTCGAGAGAACCCCTACCGCTCTGGGATCGCCTAGTTGACCTAAGGCTTTGGCGGCCATCCGTACCACACCTCCGTCTTGGTCGGCGGCGGCGGCTATGAGGAGGTCTAGGGCGTTGAGGTCTTTTAGTTCCCCTAATTCTCTGGCTGCATCTGCTCTATAATCTTCATCTTCACCCTTCAATTTCTTGTATAATTCACTGAGCTTGCGGTTATACTCTTCTGTATCCATGATCTGCTCCAAGATTTATTCGAGCTTTCAGATCAGGCCGAGTTCTCTGGCTTTGAAAGCCGCCTGAGTGCGGTCGCGGACTTCAAGCTTACCCAGAATGTTGGTGAGGTGGTTTTTGACCGTTCCTTCGGTGATAAAGAGGGCCGCCGAGATTTCGCGGTTGTTTGCGCCGGTTGCGACCAGACGGAGGATTTCCAGTTCGCGCTCGGAAAGCGGTTCGACCAGAGGTTGGGGACGGGCCGGAGTGGGAGCGGTCTGAGTGGAAAGGCGGTTGAATTCGGCGACGACCTTAGCGGCCACCGAAGGCTGCAAGAATGTATCACCACGGGCGGCAGCCCGGATCGCCTCGAATAATTTAGCCGAGTCAACGTCCTTCAAGAGATAGCCAATCGCCCCGGCCCGCAACCCCTCGAAAACATACTCGTCGTCGTCGAAAGTCGTCAGCACAATTACCCGGCACAGCGGTTGAACCTGGTGCAGGCGGCGAGTGGCGGCCACGCCGTCCAGCACCGGCATCCGCAAATCCATCAGCACGACCTCTGGTTGGAAGGTAGCGGCCAGTTGCAGGGCTTCCTCGCCGTTAGCGGCCTCGCCCACGACCTCAAATTCGGACTGCACCGATAGGATCGTCCGCAAACCTTCGCGGAAAAGCGATTGGTCGTCTACCAGCAAAATCCGAATAGGCTTCATCCCGGCAACTCCACTTCCAGGGTCAGGCCCTGACCCGGTGCGGTACGCACCTGGGTCGAACCGCTCAGTAGTTGCACGCGCTCCTGTATTCCCAAGAGGCCAAACCCACCTTTCGTCTCTTTCGCGCCCACCCCGTTATCGTGTACCCGAAGCCGCACCTTGCCGGGAACGGCATAATCTAATGCCAGGTCAACGCGAGAAGCCATTGCGTACTTGCGGGCATTGGTCAGCCCTTCCTGGGCGGCCCGGAAGAGCGTTAGCTCGGCTTGCGGCCCTAGCGTTCGCGGTTCGCCCAGCACTTTTAGTTCGGTTACGATGCCGGTGACGCGGGTTTCCTCGACTAGCGAGGCTACGGCTTCGGGTAAGGAGCGTGTTTCGACCGGCAAAGACCGCAACGACGCCACCGACCGGCGAATTTCAGCCAGCCCTTCTTTAGTCATAGATTGAGCCTTACCCAATGCATCCAACGCCCGGCCCTGGTCGGTCGGTAGCACGCTACGGGCCGCTTCAAGTTGCATGTTTACCACGGTCAGGTAATGGCCCAGACTATCGTGGATTTCGCGGGCGACCCGGTTGCGTTCCTTCGTGGTCGCCAGTTCTTCTACCTGTACGGCGTAACTACGTAGTTTGGCGTTGGCAGCCGCCAGTTCATCGGCTAGAATCTGGACTTCCTGCCGGGAATGTTCGGCTTTTACAGCTATCTGGGCAAAAACCGCCGTAAAAATTACTCCCGGCAAATAGCTAAAACTTGCCAGCAAACCGGCTCCCAGATCGTTTTTGTACAACCATACCGGCAAACCAAAAGCAGCCAGCAAAATCACACAGTTGACCACTTTCCAGATGCCCGGCAACAGGATAAACGAATGAGCTACCAGAGGCAGCGTTAAAAGCCAGTAGCCTTGCGCGTCTATGACTACGGCCGCAATCACGGTGCTAAGAACGGTTTGAATCAAAAAATAGCCTGCAATAGCCCATAAAGACTTGGTGCGGTCGCAGTAATCGAAGCCCAGCATCCCTAACACGGTGTAAACCAGCCCCAGTCCTAGCAAAAGTAAAATCTGGGTCGGGCCATAGCTAATTTTAGACGAGGTGAAGATAAAAAAGTACGAAACAATTACGACTATAAAGAAAGCCAGGCTTCCGTTGTTAAAAATACTCTTGCTGTAGGCAAAAGTACGATTATGGGGAAGATCGTCGTTGCAACTCTGCGGAATAAGCATAAACTTTACCATTCTTCTAACCGACCGGCAGCTTTATTATAGCTTGCCTGGTGGCCGGGGTAAAGCTTTTACGTCGCTTCGGCAGACTTCGATTGCTCGGTTTTCGACTCTGACAAATCTAGCCAGGCCTACCCGGTGAAAAGCATCAGTACGATTAACCGGGGTAGAAGTGGCGACTTAAAAGTGTCCAGCTTAGCTTAGTTCGAGCTTTCGGGTTGTGGCACCAGCAGGAGCAAGAAGACGCCACCCGCCTGGGCCAGCGAACCGGGGATGAAGAAAAAGAAAAAGCCGTCGCTTTCATTTAGTGATTTTACCAGCAGGATAATTAGAGTTAGGACGGTCAGTATGAGGGGGCCGAGGCCGAGTAACCGGGCCAGAGCGGGACGCGAGCGCAAATTCAGGGCCGCCACTCCACCGGTTGCCACAACCGCCAGACCTGCTAGCAGCAGCCAGAGTACAAAGTTTAGTTCCAGCCAGGCCGCGTATAGCAAAAAGGCCATTACGTTTGTGGCTGCCCCGGTGTAGAATAAAATTCGCCCACTCCGCACCAGTTCGACGCCGGGCCGGTTCGAGTTGAACAGGTAATGCAAGGCGTAGTCGTTCGGCTCGTCCGGGTCGTGCGGCTCGAAATCTTCCGGTTCTTCCCGGTCGGTCAAGGTGGGCATAAACGCCTCTTTTCTAGTCGGGGCTATTTCAGGCTACCGGACACGCTACTCAGGCACTATTAAGGGTACGCACCAGTTCGGGCAGGTCGTTACCGGGACTATTTACCTTTTTGGAGACAGGGTAAACTTCCATCAAGTCGGCGGGAAAAGGTTTAAGCAAGCGCGTGACCTGGAAAGGATCGGTAACGGTTGGGTCGAGCCATTCGTCCTCGGCCTGGCGCGGCAAAATAACCGGCATCCGATTGTGGATCGGGGCCACCAGTTCATTTGCTTCGGTCGTCACGATGGTAAAAGTGTGTAATTCGTGACCTTCCGGGTCTTTGTAAATGTCGTACAGACCGGCGAAACCAAAAAGTTCGTCGCTTTTGAGATGAATAAAATGAGGTATTTTGCCGGTTCCGCTCTTTTGCCACTCGTAAAAGCCGTTAGCCGGAACGATACAACGTTGGTTTCGGATCGGGCGGCGATAAGCGGGTTTGTCAGCGATACCTTCGGCTCGCGCATTGATAGTGGAATAGCTGGCCTTCGGCTCCTTCGACCAAAAAGGAATAAGACCCCATTTCATCACTTCCAGCTTGCGTTCGCCTTCCGCCGCCAGTACGACCGGCATTTCCTGGCTGGGAGCCACGTTATACCGAGCGGCGGGCGGAGCAGAATTGTCGTTTAGCCGAAAGCGGCCCTGTAACCCACGGGTATCTACCAGCGCATAACGTCCACACATTTTGGTTGCTCCTCCCTCCCGGCTCGAATATTTTCGACCGATTAGGCATTTTAGCATAAAGCTAAGGAAATCGAAAATACGGGCGACACCCTTTGAGTATAGCCGTTTTCGAGCCTAAAATCAAACATTTGTGCGGTTTAGTACGGCTATTATTTGCTACTCTACTTGAGCGAAATTGGTCTTTCCAACTGGTTTCTTAATTGGCAAAAGGGTGGCCCACTTTTTGCATTATACCTATTTGTAAAATACTGGCCGGTCTTACGGTCTGAGAATAAAATCAAAGATTTGAATAAAAAGAATTAAACGGCTAAGAATAAACATTTTCGTTTGATGCTAAATATTGCCAGATAAAAATGAGGAACTGAGGCAGGACGAAGCGAGCTAACGCGAAAGGAGCAACCGAAGTGAACGTTAATATTAACTTTACGATCCCCGATCCCTGGCAACTGCTGGTCTACATACTGATCGGCGTCGTGGTGGCCTTACTGGTAGGTGGTCTGGCCGGGATGCGCTCGGCGGTGGGCTACCTGACGACGGTCGTGCTAGGCGCACTGGGAGCCTGGGTTTTTGCCAGCTTGCTCAAGATCAGCGTGCTGGGCGATACGACCATTTATGGCGT
The DNA here is from genome assembly GCA_038206175.1 of Chloroflexia bacterium. GTDB lineage: Bacteria > Chloroflexota > Chloroflexia > Chloroheliales > Chloroheliaceae > 54-19. Next base: position 23,610 of record JBBRBE010000063.1, on the reverse strand, counting down.
GCCGCTAATCGAGGCGGGGCTGGGCGGGCTACTGTTTGGCCTGGTCGGAGTATTACTTTTTGCCCGGCGTCGGACGCGGGTAGTCTACGACGAGTAAGAATTACAACGATAAATAGCAAAAGCGGCCCTACCTGGGGCCGCTTTTGCTATTTATCGCCCTCGGCCTGTGGCTAACTGGCGGTCGTAAGAATTGTTTTGAGCCTGTCTGAGGAGTATAATTAGAAGCGAATTTGATAAAATTTGATGTAAGAAAAGTTTATGAGCGAAGAATCTTTAGAAACTAAGGCCCGCGAATTAATTGCCGGGCGACTGGAACGAGCCGCGAAGCTAAACGAAGCCGATCTGTTTGCAATGAACTTGAACCTGCCCCAGGCTTATAAGTACCAAAACCTGCGCGAAGTGCAAACAGTAATGGTCAAAGGAGCTTTCGACGCCCTTAGTTTTTCGGTAGAACTGGGTCTGTTTAGCAAGCAAGAAGCTACCGACTACTGGAAAGAACTCCACACCCGCTTCGGCCAACTCTGGCCGGATAAAACAGTTTAAGCCCCAGAGCAAGAGTAAAATGCTACAAATCTAACCAGATTACAAACCAGAACACCAGGTAAAAGAATGAGCAACAATTTTCAAGAATATATCGAGCCGGAAGAGATCGAGGTTGACCGCGAGAAGGCGGTGCTGCGGGTTAGCTGGAACGATGGTCACGCCGGATTCAGCGATTTCTTGACGCTACGCTGGAACTGCCCGTGTGCAGGCTGCAAGGGCGAGATGGGCGTGCCGGGACGACTGGCCTTTGTCAAACAACTGAGTACCCAGGAAACCAAAATGGAGCGACTTGAACCAGTTGGCCTGTACGCCCTCAAACCGGTCTGGCAGGACGGCCACGAAACCGGCCTTTATACCTACGAATATTTGCGCGACCTGTGCCAATGCGAAGTTTGCATGGCCGCGCAGCCGGAAAAATTCAAGAATCATCGGCTGGTCAAACCGTTCTAATCCTCCCGCCCGTTGGCCCGCGCCCTATCCGAAGGCAACAGTACGTTAGTGAACCGACCAAAGCCCAGCGAAGCAATCAAGCAAAACAAGCCCAACCCGACAAGCACCCAGCCGTAGTGAAACCGTCCTTCAACTTCCGCCGCTCCGACTGAAGCCTGCCGCCCTTGCAAATTTGTCCATACTACTCTTGTTTCCGCATTATCAAAAGTCAGGTCATGATGACCTACAAAATTTGTCTGAATTTGACCTTTGAGGGCGGAAGGGGTAGAATCACCCCAATAGTGCAACTATGTTGCTCATCGGCGCGTTAAACTAATGGCTACAAGTGAAGGCCGTGCGCCGGTCAGATGAGGAAGTAAAGCTTTTAATGAAACTGGCAATCCAGATACCTTGCTACAACGAAGAGGAAACCTTACCTCAAACTCTCGACGATTTACCCCGCCAGGGCCAAATTGAAGGCGTCGAAGAAATCGTGGTCGTGATCATAGACGATGGCTGTAGCGACCGCACCGTTGAAGTGGCCCGTGCCTGGAGTCTGCGCAACCATTACCCGCTCGTAGTAGCCCACCACACCCGCAACCGTGGGCTGGCCGCCGCTTTCCAAACCGGCCTCAACACTTCGCTGGCTCTCGATGCCGATATTATCGTTAATACAGACGCCGATAACCAGTATCCCGGCAGCGAAATTCCCGCTCTCGTCCAGCCAATTCTCAAACGCCAGGCCGATCTTGTAATTGCCGACCGCCAGACCGATATGATCGAACATTTCAGCCCGGTCAAAAAGCAATTCCAACGCTGGGGTAGCCTGGCGGTACGGGTCTTTAGTGGTTCCAAAGTGCCGGACGCCGTGAGTGGCTTTCGCGCTTTCAGCCGCGAGGCTGCCCTGAGCATGAACGTAGTTACGCGCTATACTTATACCGTCGAGACGATTTTCCAGGCCAGCAAAAAGAACCTGGCTATTACTTCTATTCCGATCATCACCAACCCGGTAACACGCGAGTCGCGCCTGGTCAAGGGAGTCTGGAATTATGTCAAGCGAATGGGAGCTACCCTCATTCGTATCTATGCCATGCACGAACCACTCAAAGCCTTCTTTTATTTTAGTCTGCCGTTCTTTCTGATCGGGGCGGTAACTATCGGGCGGTTTATGTGGTTTGCTTTCACCGAGCATAACGGCTCTATCGGCCATATTCAGTCGCTCTTGCTGGGCAGTGCCAGCACGATCATCGGCTTTTTAGTCCTGCTAATCGGCCTGATCGCCGACCTTATCTCGAATAACCGCCGCCTGACCGAAGATGCCCTCTTTCGGATCAAGAAGATGGAACTTGAGGTAGACAAAAGCCGGATGCGCGAGAACGAGATGCTGCAAGAATTACGGGCTTTGCGGGTCAACCTGACCGGCAGCGACCGTTCGGCAATCCAACACCCAGTCACTCCAATCAAAAGAAACTCTGTCCCGACGCGCATTGAAGAAATCGTGGTCGAAACCGTCGAATTAGATTAAACCTAAACCAGGAAAGTATGAATAGCCTCGAAAACTTGACCCGGATGCAAACTCAGCTCGAACAGGCCAGCGTGACGGCCCTGTACTACTACCCGATTAAATCTTGTGGAGAGCGGGCCGTTCCTCAGGCCGAACTGACCCCCACCGGCTTCCGGCACGACCGCGAACTTATGCTGGTGGAAGCCGCCACAGGCATGTTCCTGACCCAGCGCGAATTCCCCCGCATGGCTCTGATCCGGCCTCGGCTGGACGACGCGACGCTAGGGCTGGAAGCCCCAGGTATGAGTGACCTTGAGATCGGGCTGACCAAAAGCGGTCCAACCGGGCCTGTAACGATCTGGCACGATAGGTGCGAAGCAGTTGACCAGGGCGACGAGGTAGCTGGATGGTTTGGCGAGTTCTTGAAAACGGACTGCCGCCTGGTGCGGATGGCCCCGAATTTTGCCCGGCGGCTTAGCCCGGATTATGCTCTCCAACCGACCGACCAGGTGAGCTTTGCTGATGCCTATCCTTATCTTATCATTTCCGAAGAATCGCTGGCTGACCTCAATCAGCGTCTGCCCGAACCCTTACCGATGAACCGATTCCGCCCAAATATTGTCGTGGCCGGAAGCGGCCTGGCCTTCGGCGAAGACCGGCTAGGCCGGTTTACGCTTGGCCCGGTCACGTTTAGTAATGTCAAGCCTTGCGCCCGTTGCCAGATCACCACGACCGACCAGGCGATCGCCGCCGTCGGCAAAGAACCTCTCCGTACTCTCGCCACTTTCCGCCGCACCTCCCAGGGCAAAGTTACCTTTGGCATGAATTTGATTCCCGAAAACCTGGATACTTTGTGCCTGGGAGACCGGCTCAAAGTGCTAAGCTTGAAATAACCCTTTCTTTGTCTACCAGACCGTACCGGCGGTTAGTATTTACCGGCGTCTGCGCCTGTCACAAATTTGTTGGTGAAAGCGTCTTTAGTTTCTACCCTGGCCCTGATCAGCTTGTTGTCCAGCAAGAATTGTTGCGAAGCCTCCCAAACTTTCGGGTCGCTGTAGCCAATCGGCTGCTCCTTGACGTTATCGGCGGTCATAAACTTGACCGTCTCCTTGAGTACCAGTAGTTGCAAAGCCGGGTTGTCCCCTTTTGCATCCGGCGCGACTCGCCCGGTGCTATCGAAAGCTGCTTCCGGGCTGGCAATCGTATCTTTGATACCACGGCTAACGGCCCGCACCATCTTCTGCACCAGTTCGGGCTGGGTGGTGATCAATTTCTCGCTCGTGACGAGACCAATCGAGGCCAGACTGATCAGGCTGGAAACTTCCACCGTATCGAGGGCAATTCCAGCCTGTTGCAACTGCACTGGCTCGTTCATCGAATAAACCATGGCGGCATCTACCTTGCCCTGGGACAGAGCCTCGCGCTGGGTAAAGCCGATGGTTTGAACCTTCACATCTTCCTCGCTCAACTTACCCGCCGCTAGCACCGCCTTGAGGCCCACATAGGTCGAGCCGAACTGACCGGGAATGCCGACCGTTTTACCTTTAAGGTCTGCCGGTTTGGTAATTCCTTTGCCTTTGGGCGCAGCCAGAGCAACCGGGTACTTCTGGTACTGGGTGGCGATATACACTACCGGGATACTGCCTGCCCGTGCCTGCAACACCTCGTCGCCACCGGCCAGGGCAAATGGGATCGTTCCCTGCCCAACCAGGGTCAGGAGCGTTTCGACCGTGCTGTAATCGAAAGTCACGTCCAGTCCTTCGGCCTCGAAATAGCCTTTGTCTTTTGCCACATAATAGGGTGCAAACTGCACATTTGGAATATAGCTCAAAGCTAACTTGACCGCCTGTTTGCCCTTTGCGGGGGTGGCTCCTGCCGTCGGCCCTGCCGCCGCCGGGCCGGTCGTAGGCGTGCTATCGCCGCAGGCAACCAGAGCCAGACTCAGCACCAGGAGCAAAACTGCCCCTGCCGCGAATTTCTTTAACCTCATCCCAATTCTCCTTTTGTTTCCCGATCTATATACATATTTGATTAGCATTGCCTGAAAATAATCTGTTCTCTTCGCTCTGCTCTCTTGAAAATTCTTCAACCACACCCACCCGGCCACCGAAGACCGGGCGGCCAAAACGAAAACTGCCAGGACTACTGCTCAAGATTTACTTCTCTTGCCAGTTCAATAACCATTTTTCAAGGAAGCCAACGCTGGCATAAGCTCCAAGTGCAATGGCGGTAAGGGTAATCAGGGCGACAAAGACAACCGGGGTATCGAACTGGCCGCGCCCTTTGTTGAGCAGATAACCCAATCCGGCATCGGCAGAAATAAATTCGCCCACGACAGCCCCGGTAATTGAAACCGTAAAACTGATCTTTACGCCCGTCAGGAGAGTGGGCAGAGCCAGGGGCAATTCGACCAGCCAGAAGGCTTGCCAGCGCGTGGCTCCGAAAACCTGGGCCGCCTCGCGCAGCAGTTTATCCACGCTACGCAGCCCGGAAACGGCATTGAGCAGGAGCGGGAAAAAGACGATCAGGGCGCAGGTGATTATTTTCGGAGTCAGGCCGAAACCAAACCAGATCACCAGGAGTGGCGCGAGAGCCACTAACGGAATGGCCTGAGTTGCCGCCAGCAGTGGGCCGAGCAGAGTGGAAACCAGAGGCGACCGCGCAATTGGGTAACACAACACACCCGCTACACCTGCGGCAAAAGCAAAGCCCAGGGCGGCTTCTAGCATGGTCGTGCTGGCGTGCTTCCACAAGACCCCGCTTTGAGCCGCCTCGACCCAGCGTTCGGCTACGGTGGCCGGGGCAGGCAAGACGAAAGACGGGTATACCTCGAACATAGTCACCAGTTGCCACAGGCCCAACACGACCAGCAAGGTCAGAGGCGGAGCCAGGCGACGCACCAGAGCCAGATTGTCACTCCGGTCAGGGAGCGTTTGATTGTCCGCAGAGGCCGGGACCAGTTCGTGGGCCGCGTCGGGCAGTGGCTCCTGGTGCCTGTATTCAACTTCACGGTCTACCAACATATTTCTACTCTCTTCAAACGAGCCACTGATAAGGCTCTAAAAAATGCAATAAAAAATAGGCGCAAAGGTGTGTCAGCTTACCTTTGCGCCTATTTTCAGGGTTTGAAGCATCATAAAATATGCCAAATCACTCCGCACAGTCCTAAGACGCGGAGGATATCAACCAGAAGAAAGGCACCCTAGTGCCGCCATCACCTTCTTTCATCCAGACTATTACCGTTGGCCTCGGAGTTACACCGAATCTGCCCTTGCTTTCTTTTTTAGGAAAAAGCGCAGGCTCGCGGGCTTTACCGCCAGTCAGGAATTGAGGCGGGCCGGGATTGCTCGCGCAACCTTTGCCCACTTCGCACCTTGCCCTGAAGGTCAGGTCGTATATTTACTTGTTGCCCTAGATTGTACTGATTTTCACAGATGTTGTCAAGAAGAAGGCGTCCTTTTTGGTAGTGTAATAATCTACCGCAAAATCAGAATCTGGCCTCCTAAAATGCGGAACCGTAAAAGAGCATGTCCGTTAGTATGTTAGCAGACAATTATAATGTCGCATTACTGATCATCTTCATTTACCTGTTTTAATCAAACATCAAAACCCTTTTTGGAGGAAGTTTCGTGGAAGACAAGGCAAAAGACCTGAAAGAACTGGCAGGCAGTTGGGGCGCACCAACCCATGAAGCGGGCCGCACCAGGCGTCACTTTTTGAAGATAGCCGGAAGCGCAACCGTGCTGGGTGCAAGCCTGGCGGTCTTCCCGCTCGACCTGGCCGGTCGCACTGCCGCCGCCGCTACCGGGGATTTTTTAGTAACTTCCGGCTTCCCGGCCAACGGCCTTTACACTTCGCCAGTTCAGATGGCTGCGGATACCTTCAACGCGATTGGCCCCTACTGGGAAGTTAACAACGGCGACGGCGAACAATTAAGAGTATCGGTACGGGTTAGCCCGGACGGGATCAACTTTAGTGGCTGGCAAGATGTTGGCTCGGAAACTCACGAAGGCAAAACGGCTCCGCAAGGTCGTTTCTTCGGGCGACCTCAGTTCAATGATGGCCGCTACGTGCAGTTCCAGCTTCAAATTCCTGCCGGTGTTTCGGTCAAGCTGGTCGGGTTGAGCTTTATCTACTCCCAGGCCGGGCCGATTCCGCCCCAGGTTCCGCCGGTCTCGAACCTGAGCGGCACTCCTACCAAACCTTATATCATCAGTCGGGCCGATTGGGGCGCGAACGAAGGTTTACGCTACAGTGGCGGGGCCGAAATCTGGCCGCGAGAATATCAGAAACCACGGGCCATGATCGTCCATCACAGCGAAACGCCCAACACTTATGGGTCTAATCCAGCCTCGGAAGTGCGCGGCATCTATTATTATCACGCCGTCACCAAAGGTTGGGGCGACATCGGCTACAACTTCCTGATTGACTGGAAGGGCAATATCTACGAAGGCCGCAACGGAGGCGAGGACGTGATTGGCGGACACGCCTATCCTTTCAATCCTGGCACGGTTGGCGTGTGTATGCTGGGCAGTTTCAAAACCGTTTCTCCTCCCCAGGCTCTGCTCGACTCGCTGGTAAAACTGCTGGCCTGGAAAGCCGCTTCTAAAGGGATCAATCCAACCGCTAAAATCTGGATGATTGACCGCACCATCAGCACCATTTCCGCTCACCGCGATGTGAACGACACGACCTGCCCCGGTGACGCCGGTTACAAGAGCCTCTCCAACACCCGGCAACGGGTGGCCGACCTCGTAGCAAACGGCACTCCGGGCGGCGACGTTAACGTGGCCCTCAAATCGGTCGTTTTCTCGCCTACTTCGCTCAAACTGAACGACCTGCTCAAAGTCGAGGCCGTCATCACCAACACCGGCACCGCTCCAATCGAAAGCCAGGAACCGGCCCCCGGTTACACCTACGAAGAAGGCCAGACCTTTGATACGCAAGGGCTGGAAAAATTGTCGGGAAAATTTCGCTTTGCCGTCGAATACACCGACAACCAGGGCGTCAGCCATCCTTATCGCTGGGGCTTTGGCAAAACCTTGCAACCGGGCGAAACTGTCACCGTCACGGGCTTTATCAAAATGAAGCAAGCCCGCCAGATTGATATGTACGGTGGTATCGTCGAAGAATTCGTCAAATACTGGCAAGATAACGTCGGTACGACCCGTATTCAGACCGGCGGCGGTGGCGGTGGCGGCGGCAACCCGACCGACCGCGTACCATCGCGGGCGGCAGATCCCAACATCATCTACTTTCCCGAAACCGGCCACAACCTGGGCTACGGCTTCCGCCGCTACTGGGAACAAAACGGCGGCCTGGCAATCTTTGGCTACCCCCTGACCGACGAGTTCGAGGAAGCCTCGCCGACCGAAGCAGGCAAACGGTACACCGTCCAATACTTCCAGCGCAATCGCTTCGAGTATCACCCCGAATTTAAAGGCACTAAATTCGAGGTGCTGTTGGGACTGCTGGGTGTACAACTGACCAGCGACCGCTTTTTCTTCAAGGCTCCCGCAATTGCGAACACTCCCAGTAAAGTTTACTTCCCGGAAACCAAACACACGCTGGGCGGGTCGTTCTACCGCTACTGGAATTCCAAAGGCGGGTTGCCGCTCTTCGGCTATCCAATCTCGGAAGAGTTTTTGGAGCGCAACCCGGACGACGGCAAGACTTATACCGTGCAATATTTCGAGCGTAACCGCTTCGAGTACCACCCTGAAAAAGTCGGTACTCAGTTCGAGGTGCTGCTAGGACTGCTGGGAACCGAGCTTTGCCGCCGCAAAGGGTGGTTAAAATAAGCTTCGGGACACCCCTAAAAAGAGGCGGTCTGACCGTCTCTTTTTAGATTTAAAACTTTTGGCTGGGTTGCAATCTTATCGCTACCAGTAGAGTTTGAGTAACTGCACAACCAAACCCAAATTAGCCCGTTATTAGTACGTAACAACGAAACAACCTGTGCAGGTATCAGCAACTTCAGCCGTCTGGAAGGCCGCGCACCAACCAGACTTTAGTTTGGCTTGAACTTTTGGTTTGAATCGGTTGGTAGAACCCTATACGACGGCTCCTTTTCCGGGTGAAACGCCAGGGAAAAGAAGAGCCGACAGGAGATAACAACGATGATAAGCGTGCCTACCCCTGGAACCCCACGCAAATTGTGGCGAACCGTGCTGGTCGCCTGGATGATCGCTTTGCCCCTGATGAGCCTGAGCCTCCTTACCCTACCTTCCTCGGCCCTGGCTGCCCTCTCGCTCGACCCAAATATGGACAAAACCTGGAAACGCACCGACCAGTTTGTGGCCGATGGTAAAGTCAGTCGCTCCTGGGTCTGGGGGCCGACCGTCTTTAACATTCGGTCTGAGGAATACGAAGGCTCCCCGGCGTGGGGTGATGTTCCGGCAGGTCAGCGTCTGGTGGCTTACTACGACAAAAGCCGCATGGAAATCAACAACCCCTCTGGCGACCGCAACTCGAAGTATTATGTAACCAACGGCCTGCTGGTCAAAGAGTTAATCAGTGGCAAGCAGGCTTTTGGCGACCTCAAAACCGTTCCCTACCTGCCCGCCGAAGTGCCGGTCTCCGGCGATAGCTACGGCAACCCCAAGAGTCCCACTTACGCTTCGCTCAATTCGGTTGCCAGCCTGGTTCTGGGCCAGAACAGTGCCTTTAATCGTTCTGGTCAGACCCTTACAAGCTTCCTGGAGCGAGAAGGTGGCCCACAGGAAGACCTGCGCTTTGCCTCCTACAACGTCAAGGCCAGCTTTTACGATAATACTTTCGGGCATAACATCGCGGATGTTTTCTGGACATTTATAAACAGTCAGGGGCCGGTGCTGGAAAACGGTCAGACCGTGAATGCTCCGGTGATAGATTGGCTCTTTTCGACTGGCTATGCGCTCACCGAGCCGTACTGGACAGTTTCCCGCGTGGGCGGCACCGAAAAGGACGTGCTGATCCAGTGCTTCGAGCGACGCTGCTACTCCTACACTCCTTCAAACCCGGCGGCTTTCCAGGTCGAGATGGGCAATGTCGGGCGGCACTACTACGAGTGGCGTTACAACACGCCTCTGCCCAACTGTAGAACCGCGCCAGTACGCGGTTTTGGCAAGCTCTGGGCCGAGAATCCGTCGGTCAAGCAGCGCATCAGTTGCCCTTTCCCCTACCAGACCGAACAATCTACGAAGGTCGTCACTCAGCGTTTCGAGCGCGGCCAGATGATCTTTGTGGAAAGTAGCTCGACTTCCTATTTTCTGCCCTACCTTAAAACTATCTTCATCCTCTTTAATGACGGAAGTTGGGCCACCGTCCAGGACACCTGGAACAATAGCCAGCCCGAAAGTGGCGGCCTGACTCCTCCGCCAGGTCTATTCGAGCCAAAACGAGGCTTCGGCAACGCCTGGCGTAACGAGACTGGCCTGAACGTGCGGAACCGGCTAGGCTGGGCCATCGAAGAAGAAGTAGGCAGCGATGGGGCAGTCCAGAATTTTTATAACGGCTTGATGGTCTGGATCAAGAGCCGCGACGAAATCTTTGTAGGCTATAAATACTACAACCGCACTCCGGTCTGGGAAACCTACCTCGATACTTTTGAAGGCTAGGTTCCTTTTAAGGAGCATCAAAAAAGGCCGAGTAAGCTTTTACTCGGCCCTTTTTGATCTTTTACATCATGCGGGGGCGGCTGAAATAGCGTTCGATCAAAGGCTCGAAATGTTCCAATGGCAGCGTGTCGTAGTCCGGGTCAAACGAGGTCTGGTCCCACTCGTCGGCAAAGCTGGCCGCCAGTTGATAACTTGGATGGTCTTTGTAGGCGTTGCGGGCATCGGGGTCTTTGCCCAGGTATTTGTAGTAGTGGCGACCTTGAAAATCCTGATGGGTCAAGATCACCCAGTAGACCTCCTCCGAGACATAAGGGCGCAAAATCTCGGCGGCAATCGCCGGATGGTTTGGCACCGAAACGACCTTGCCGATGTCATGGCAAAGCGAGGCCAGCACCATCTCCTCACTGGCTCCGGCGCGTTCGGCGCGGGTAGCGGTTTGCAGACTGTGGACAAGCTGGTTAACGTTAAAACCGCCCTGAATATCCCCTAGAGCCATAAGCATTCCTTTAATCCGGGCCGGAACACCTTGCTGCAAGACCGCGTGTTCATCTTTGATCACCATCCACTGCTGCACGCTACCTTGATCCATCTGGATAAAAGAAGTATTCGCCATTGACTTTCTCCTTCCTATTTCTTTTTCTCGTTCTCTTCCTCTGTCTGTGTCTTTGTACGTCTGCAAGCCAGGAAGTCCCCCGATTAAAAGCACCGCTTGCCGATTGTCACTCGCTCAAAGCCTGCCGTAAGAGAGCTAGAGCCGCCTCGCTCAGGTCTAACTGGCGACCTTCCAGGCGGTCAAGCATTTCGCCCAGTCCGCCCGGTCGGGTAGCCCGGTTGACCACCCGGCGCGAGACTTCCTCGCGCACGCGGGAGAGCAATTCATCGCGCAGACGCGCCCGTTCGCGGTGGGTGTATTCGCCACTGGATTTCAGGTAAGCCAGGTGCGCCTCTACTCGGTCGGCCAGTTCCGGCACGCCCTGGCCTTGGGCGGCGACGGTCTTGAGGATCGGGACGCGCCATTCTTTCTTAGGAGCTAACCCTAGCATCGCTTGCAGATGCAGGTTTAGCCGTTCGACGCCTTCGCGGTCGGCTTTGTTTATCACCAGCAGGTCAGCGATTTCCAGCACCCCGGCTTTGATCGCCTGAACGTCGTCGCCCATACCGGGCACTTCGACCAGAATAGTAGTGTGGGCCGCTTTCGCCACGTCTACTTCGTCCTGCCCAACCCCGACCGTTTCGACGATCACGATTTCTTTGCCGCAAGCATCCATCACCCGCACGACATCGTTAGTCATCGCGGCGAGACCTCCAAGCTGGCCCCGTGTCGCCATGCTGCGGATGAACACGCCGGTATCGCCAAAGTTTTCGAGCATCCGAATACGGTCGCCCAAGACGGCCCCGCCGGTCAGGGTGGAGGTCGGGTCTATCGCCACGACGCCCACACTGCGTCCACGCCTGCGGTATTCCTTGATCAGTTCGTTGGTAAGAGTGCTTTTGCCGCTGCCGGGTGCGCCGGTAATGCCGATAACGTGGGCCTGACCGGTACGCGGGGTGAGTTCGTGCATTACGGCGCGGGCTTCGGGCAGGCGGTTCTCCACCAGAGTAATCAGGCGAGCCAGGGCGCGTCGCTCTCCGTGCAGACCGCGTTGCACCAGGTCGGCCAGGGCCGGTTGGGTTTCAAGGGAAGATTGGGACATCGGCTAGGCTTCCTTCGGCCCGGTCTCTTCGACCCAACTCTCCGAGCCTCCCGCCTGACCACCCGCCAACGTACCGGCGGAGCGTACATTCTTACGAATGTAATCTGCCGTCTGCTGTATGGTTGTGCCGGGGCCAAAAACCGCCCCGATGCCCATTGCTAGAATTTCCGGCTCTTCTTCGGGCGGGATAATTCCCCCGGCAAAGACCAGCACATCGTCCATGCCGTTATCTTTGAGCATCTTCATGATCCGCGGAAAAAGCACTGTATGCGCTCCACTCAGGATGCTCAGGCCAATAGCGTCTACGTCTTCTTGCAGGGCGGCTTCGACGATCATTTCGGGGGTCTGGTGCAGGCCGGTATAAATTACTTCCATTCCGGCATCGCGTAAGCCGCGTGTCACCACTTTTGCGCCTCGGTCGTGTCCATCCAGGCCGGGCTTGGCGATCAAAACCCTGACCCGGCGTTCGGATGCGGGTTCGGCCTGTTCGCTGGCCGCAGTCGGCATTGATTGCTGGCTCATTTTCGTCCTATCCTGTTCTTTTCTTTCTCGGTTAGCTAACCGGATAAAACCATCTTGTTTTCAGGATTTCCCGCACAAGCGAAAATTCACAAATTTAGCGCGTGCGGGGTTCTTACGGTAAAAAGCTGCGTTCGAGCCTGGTGTACAAAACGGCCCGGCAAGTCAGTCGTCCCGCAATTCTAACACGGCCTGGCGAAGCCTTCAAATTTGGTCGGTTAGCCTGAATGAAGAAAATCAATAAAATCAATTAAAGTGGATAGGCTGAAAGAAAAACCAGGCTTCTGCTCTTCTCTGGTTTATACACAAACAGTTTAAGGGAGCGTAAATGGTATAATAGAATTGCCTTCATCAGGTAATATGAACATGTATGAGCAACTAGAGGAGAATTTACCGCGTGGAAACGTTGCCTACTAATCCCGCTACGACCTGGCAGGACGAAGAAAACTTGCTGGAAAGTCTTAAAAACCAGCTTCTACCGCCTGCATTTTACACTCAGGATACCCTCGATATTGCCCGTCAATTGCTGGGCCAGACCCTCGTAGCAGTACCCACCGAGGGAGAACCGACCGCCGGAATTATTGTCGAGACGGAAGGCTATATCGCCCTGACTGACCCGGCCTGTCACGCTTACACCGGGCGCACTCGCCGAAACGAAGTTATGTGGGGTGAACCGGGCCACGCCTACGTCTATTTTACTTACGGCAACCACTGGATGATCAATGTCGTGACCGGGCCGGAAGGCCAGGCCGCGGCAGCCCTGATCAGGGCGGTACAGCCGATAATGGGTCTGGCGGCAATGCGAAAGCGGCGTGGACTACACCTCCTCAAAGGCCGGGCGGTAGACCGCAACCTGACTAACGGGCCGGGCAAACTCTGCCAGGCGATGGCCGTCAACGGCACGCTCAACGGCACTTCCTTACAGGGGCCAACCCTTTTCATCGCCAACACTCCCGCCGAGCAGGGCCTACCGCCTTTCGAGACGGTCGAAACGACCCGGATCGGCATTTCGCGAGGGGTTGACCTCCCCTGGCGATACTACGTGCGCGGCAACTCCTTTGTCTCCCGCTTTTAGCCTGAGTAGTCCAAAAAGTTTTGTTTGAATAAAGTAAGAATGCTTTTCGTAAGCGCGGCCCATTTTATGCTGTAAGTGTGACGAATACAACGGCCTAGTACCTTGCTCAATGATCGAGCATACTCTATTCAAAGGCTTATAGAGTAGGTTTTTATTTTGGCTTAAAAAAAGAAAAGGTTTTGTTATGTCAGCCTCTATTACCCTTGAAGATAATTTGAATGTGGAAACAAATCAACAGCTTGAAACAATTCTGGAAGATGTAAAAAAAATGATTTTAGAGCGGCAGCATGTCCCGACGGCAGCTTACCGCTTTCAGTTCAACCGCTTTTTCACTTTTCAGCAAGCCCGCGAGACGGTCGAATATGTTAAACGGCTGGGAGTTAGCGATCTTTACGCCTCGCCCTATTTTCGGGCGCGGGCCGAAAGTTTGCACGGGTACGACGTATGTAACCCTAACGAATTAAACCCTACAATTGGCACCGAAGAGGACTATAACGCCCTGGTAGACGAATTACACCGCCAGGGAATGTACCAGTTGCTAGATACCGTGCCAAACCATATGGGCATCGGGGAAGCTTGCAACGGTTGGTGGATGGACGTACTAGAAAACGGGCGGTCGTCACTCTACGCACCTTTCTTTGATATAGATTGGGAACCACTCAACCCGAAACTGACCGGCAAAGTGTTGCTGCCGGTGCTTGGCGACCAGTACGGGCGAGTGCTGGAAAAGAAAGAACTGCAACTAAGCTTTGCCGCCGCCGAAGGAACCCTTTACCTCAACTATTACGAGGTATTTTTCCCAATCAACCCGCGCTCTTATATTCCGCTACTGGAATTTGGGCGCGAAGAATTGCTGGCGACGCTGGGAGCCGAAAGTGATCCGGCCCTGGAATATCAAAGCATTTTGACCGCCTTGAACAACCTGCCCCGCAAGTACGAAACCGAACGTGACCGGGTGCTAGAACGCAATCGGGAAAAAGAGATCATCAAGCGGCGTCTGACAAGCCTGTGCCAGGCTGAGGCGCGGGTAGATGCTTCGATTCAGGTCAGTATCGCCGCCTTTAACGGCATTGTGGGCGACCCCCATTCGTTCGACCGATTGGACTCGCTCCTGGAAGAACAGGCTTACCGCCTGAGCTTCTGGCGGGTGGCGGCGGAAGAAATCAACTACCGGCGTTTCTTCGATGTAAACGAACTGGCCGCCATTCGAGTTGACCAGCCAGAAGTATTCGCCGAAACACACCGCACGATCTTTCGGTTCCTGCGCGAAGGCAAGCTGGACGGGCTGCGGATTGACCACGTGGACGGACTACGCAACCCGGCGGCTTATTTTGTAAACTTACAGCGCGGCTATTTCCTGGAACTATGCCGTTTACGGCTGGACGAACTGGAAGTACCGACCGAGGAAAGAGCCGCCCTGGAAGCGCAGCTAAGTGAGCGTTTCGAGACCGAACGCGCCCTGGTTCCGACCGGCCCGTTCGGGCATCCTCTTTACGTGCTGGTGGAGAAAATCCTGGGCCGGGGCGAAAGTCTGCCTTCAGATTGGGCAGTCTGTGGCACGACTGGCTACGAGTACACAAATGCAGTCAACGGCCTCTTTGTAGATGGAGCCAACGCCAAAGCTTTTGACGAGATTTACAGCAGCTTTATTGGGGAGAAAACCCGCTTTAGCGAGCTGGTCTACGAAACCAAGAAAGGGATCATGCGGCTATCGTTGGCAAGCGAAATCACGATCCTGACTAACTTACTCAATCAGGTTTCGCAACACGACCGCCATTACCGTGATTTTACCCTTAGCACCCTGCGCAACGCGATCCGCGAAGTAGTCGCTTCGTTCCCGGTTTACCGTACCTACGTCACTCGCCAGCACGAAGAAGTTGACCGGCGCGACCAGGATGTAGTGAAAACAGCGATAGCGCGGGCCAAAAAGCGTAATCCCGCCCTCGACCCGACCGTTTTCGATTTTATGGGCGATATTTTGCTCTTGAAATATACCGAAGACCTGGACGAGGCTAATATCTCCGCTCGTTACAATTTTGTGATGAAATTTCAACAATGTACCGGCCCGCTCATGGCGAAAGGGTTGGAAGATACGGCTTTTTACATCTATAACCGGCTGATCTCGCTAAACGAAGTCGGTGGAGAACCAGAGCATTTTGGTAATACGCTGGTAAACTTCCACCGCCAGCAAGCCGAACGGCAACGCAACTGGCCCTACTCGCTCCTGACTACCAGCACCCACGACACCAAGCGCAGCGAGGATGTGCGGGCGCGAATTGATGGTCTGTCCGAGATGCCTAAAGAATGGAAAACCGCGCTGGCACGCTGGGCCAGATACAACAAAAAGCACAAAACGAAGGTTGACGACAAAATCGCGCCCGACCGCAACGAGGAATATTTTCTCTACCAGACTTTGCTGGGCGTCTGGCCCTTCATGCCGGGCGACCGAAACCTGCACGATCTTGACCAGGCCGAGTACCAGAAGCTGATCGAGCGAGTACAGGCTTACATGCGTAAGGCCATGAACGAGGCGAAAGTTAATACAAGCTGGGTTAACCCGAACGAAGCCTATGGGGAGGCAGTGACGAAATTTGTCGAGCGGATTTTAGACCGGCAAAGCCCGAACCGCTTTCTGGACGAATTTATACCTTTCCAAAAACGGCTGGCTGGAATGGGCATTTTCAACTCGCTGTCGCAGGTTTTGCTCAAACTAACCAGTCCCGGCGTGCCGGACATCTACCAGGGCAACGAGCTATGGGATTTAAGCCTGGTAGACCCGGATAATCGCCGCCCGGTAGACTACGCCTGGCGGTCGAGGCTGCTAACCGAAGTCGCCGAAATAAACGATGCGGCAGGAGCGGCGGCCCTGCTAAACACTAAAGAGGACGGACGGATCAAGCTTTATCTGACCAGCCGAACGCTGGGCTTCCGGCAAGAACACAAGCGTCTCTTCCGGCAGGGAACCTACACCGCCCTGGAAGCGGTCGGCCCGCGCCAGGAAAACCTGTGTGCTTTCGCCCGCAGCCACGGCCAGGAAAGCGCGGTAGTGGTTGTGCCACGCCTCGTCGCCAGGCTTGGCCCGGCCCCGGTTGGCCCGGTCTGGGCCGGTACTTACCTGGCCCTGCCGGAAGCTTCGGTCGGGCAGACCTACCGCAATGTCTTAACTAACGAAACTATTCTGGTCGAAGAACACAACGGCATCACCGGCCTGCCGCTCGATAAAGTGCTGGCCGTCTTTCCAGTCGCCTTATTAGAAAAGGAATAAGTACCGAGTACCGAGTGTGTACTATTGTTGAGGTTTAGATTAATTTGAGCTTATCAACCCAAAGGCTTTATTCTCGCCACTCGGTACTCCCAAAGGAGATTAGTCACCTATGAACGTTTGGCCGGGCAAACCGTACCCGTTAGGAGCAACCTGGGACGGTCAAGGCACCAATTTTACGCTCTTTAGTGAACACGCCAGCAGCGTCGAGCTATGCCTTTTCGAGAGTGTCGACGATGATACCGAACGAATGCGGATCAGGCTGACCGAACAGACCGATTACGTCTGGCACGCTTACTTGCCAGGGGTACAACCCGGCCAGCTTTACGGCTACCGGGTTTACGGCCCTTACGAGCCGGAAAAGGGCCATCGCTTCAATCCTTCCAAGCTCTTGCTCGATCCTTACGCTAAAGCGATTAGCGGTTCGATCTACTGGAGCGATGCCATGTACAGCTATCCGGTCAAGTCGGAAGAGAAAGACCGCGACCTGTTGCAGGACTTACAGGATAGTGCCGCCGGAATGAACAAAGCGGTCGTAATTGACCCGTCATTCGATTGGGGCGACGATAAAAAGCCCGGCACGCCACTGCACGCTTCGATCATCTACGAGCTTCACGTTAAAGGTTTTACGGCTACTCATCCCCAGCTTGACCCTAAAATACGTGGTACTTATGCCGGCTTATGTACGCCGGAAGCCATCGAGTATCTGCAAAAGCTGGGCGTAACGGCGGTCGAACTACTGCCGGTACATCACTTCGTCAACGATAGCACTCTGGTGGACAAAGGGCTTAAAAACTATTGGGGCTACAACTCGATTGGCTATTTTGCTCCTTACTCGGAATATTCGTGTGCCGGGAAGCTGGGCGAACAGGTGCGCGAGTTCAAAGCGATGGTCAAGACGCTCCACAGTGCCGGAATCGAGGTAATCCTGGATGTCGTCTACAACCATACCGCCGAGGGCAATCATTACGGCCCAACCCTTTCCTTTAAGGGCATTGACAACCAGGCTTACTACCGCCTGGTCGAGGACAACCCGCGCTACTACATGGACTACACCGGCACCGGCAACTCCTTGAACATGTTGCATCCGCGCACTCTGCAACTGGTGATGGATAGTCTGCGCTATTGGGTTACGGAAATGCACGTAGACGGCTTTCGTTTCGACCTGGCCTCGACCCTGGCTCGTGGGTTGCACGAGGTGGGCAAGCTATCCAGCTTTCTGGACATCATTCACCAGGACCCGCTCATCTCGCAAGTCAAATTAATCGCCGAGCCGTGGGACATCGGGGAAGGCGGCTATCAGGTCGGCAACTTCCCGGTGTTATGGGCCGAATGGAACGGCAAGTACCGCGATAGCGTGCGGCGGTTCTGGCGGGGTGACGAAAGCCAGGTAGCCGAACTCGCCTACCGCCTGAGCGGTTCGAGCGACCTTTACCAGCACAACGGACGGCGTCCAAGTGCTTCGATCAACTTTATTACGGCCCACGACGGCTTTACCCTCAACGACCTGGTAAGCTTCAACGAAAAGCGCAACGAAGCTAACGGTGAAAACAACCAGGACGGCGAAAGCAACAACCTTAGCTGGAACTGCGGGGCAGAAGGCCTGACCGACGACCCGGAAATTTGCGAGTTGCGCGAGAAGCAAAAACGCAACCTCCTGGCAACCCTGCTATTTAGCCAGGGAGTGCCGATGATCTGTGGCGGCGACGAGTGCGGGCGCACTCAGGGCGGTAACAACAACGCTTATTGCCAGGACAACGAAATTAGCTGGTTCAACTGGCATTGGGACGAGGCGAAAACCGAGCTGTTTGAGTTCACCCGCAAGCTGATCCAGATTCGGCGGGAGTACCCGGTGCTGCACCGTCGCAAGTTCTTCCAGGGGCGGCGCATCCGGGGTACAGACATCCAGGATATCCGATGGCTTAGCTCTAACGGCCAGAATATGACCGAGGAAGAGTGGGACACTTCGTTTGTGCGAAGCCTGGGAATGTTACTCAACGGGCAGGCGATGGACGAATACAACGAGAAGGGCGAACGCATCCGCGACGATGTGTTGATGCTTTTGATCAACGGCCACTATGAAAATATCGAGTTCACCCTCCCCGGCAAAGAGCTTGACCCGGCCTGGGAAGTGCTGGTAGATACCAACACGCCCGGCCACGAAGAAGGCCGGACGGCGCAATGCGGTGAGCTTTTTGAACTCAAACCGCGCTCGCTAGTTTTGTTGAAACAGCCAAAGTAGCGAAAAAGGGCAGCAGGATTAAAGGGTTGAAATTTAGATTAATTAGAGTTTAGATTAAAAAAACACAGGCTAGAAAGAAGTTAATGAACTGGCAACTACCGATTGGAGCTAATGTCGAAGAGGGCGGGGTGCATTTTAGGGTCTGGGCCGAAGCGGTCCGAGAAGTCGAGGCAGTACTATTTGGGCCAGAAGGCCAGGAAATCGGCAGCTATCCTCTGCAACGACATTCTGACGGTCATTTTGAAGGCTTTATCGAGGGTATAGGTGACGGGGCGCGGTACATGTATCGGCTGGATGGCTCTAAATTACGGCCAGACCCGGCCAGTCGCTTTCAGCCTGAGAGCGTCCACGGGCCAAGTCAGGTAGTGTCGTCCGCCTACAACTGGCAAGATGACGGTTGGCAAGGGTTGCCACTGGAAGAAATGATCATCTACGAAGTCCATATCGGCACGGCGACGCCCGAAGGCACTTTTACTTCGTTTATCGAGAAATTAGATTATCTAAAATCGCTGGGCGTGACCACCATCGAGATCATGCCGGTGGGCGATTTTCCGGGGGAGCGCAACTGGGGTTACGATGGAGTGAGCCTTTATGCTCCGGCCCGCCCTTACGGTGGGCCACAAGGGTTCAAACGGCTGGTCGAGGCGGCCCACGAGCGAGGTTTAGCCGTAATACTGGATGTGGTGTACAACCATCTAGGGCCGGATGGCAATTATCTGCGCGACTTTAGCTCCCACTACTACACCCAGGCCAAGAAAACTCCCTGGGGTGACGCTCTGGACTACACGGCGGAGGCAGTTCGGGAGTTCTTTATCTCAAACGCGCTTTATTGGGCGCACGAGTACCACCTGGACGGCTTACGGCTAGATGCTACCCACGCCATCCTTGACGATAGCCCGGTGCATATCCTGGCCGAGCTTGTGGCCCGCGTGCGAACCAGCTTGCCACCCACCCGCCAGTTTGTGATCTTTGCCGAAGACGAGCGAAACGAGGTGAAAGTTTTGTTGCCGCCGGAAGAGGGCGGGCTGGGACTGGACGGAGTGTGGGCCGACGATTTTCACCACGAGATACGCTCGAACCTGGCCGGTGATAACGAAGGCTACTACGCCGATTATAGCGGTGAGGCCGACGAGATTGCCCAGACCCTGAACCGGGGTTGGTTTTTTGCGGGTCAGGCCAGCCGGGTGAGCGGCCAAAAGCGCGGCACCCAGGCTCCCACCACCGACCCTCCCCACTTCGTCTACACTTTGCAAAACCACGATCAGATCGGCAATCGAGCGGTAGGCGACCGCCTGAATCAGGGTATCGGCCTGGATGCGTTCCGGGCGGCCTCGGCTCTGCTTTTGCTCAGTCCTTACACGCCCCTTCTTTTTCAGGGCCAGGAATGGGCCGCGAGTACCCCCTTTGCCTATTTCACCGACCACAACGAGGAACTTGGCAAACTTATTACTGCCGGACGCACCCAGGAGTTTGCTTCTTTTTCGGGCTTCCAGGGCTTGCAAGTTCCCGATCCGCAAGCTTTTTCCACTTTTCAGAACTCGAAGCTGAACTGGCGCGAGCTTGAGGAACCAGACCACGCTCACACTCTGACGCTCTATCACGACCTGCTGGCTCTACGCCGGAACTTGCCAATCCTGCGGCATCGCCGCCGCCAGGAAGTTCAAAGTGCTGCCGTTGATAGCGACGCTATCGCTCTGCGCTATTCGCCACCTGGTAGCCTGGAAAGCCTGTTAATTCTGGTCAACCTTAAAGGTACACTCGACCTGGCGTTATCGGCCCAGGCCATCACCACGCCTCCGCCCAACCAGACCTGGCAACTCCTTCTCAGCACAGACGACCCTCGATATGGCGGCGATATTCCTCTGGCGCAGGCCAGAAAAGGTATAGAAGAAGGGCAGGCGCACTCGGCTACGCCGGTTACATATGTACTGGCTGCGGGAGCCTGATTTCTGCAAGCCGCAAACCCTTAAATCCAGTCGGTGGTTGTCGGCATAGTTTTTGCTTCTTGTAGAGTTAAGACTATATTAACAGTCTGACCAGCCGAGAAGTCAAAACTTGTTACAAATCGGGCGGCGAGTAGATGCGGTGTTTGCGTGAGGGTTGAGGCAAGGAAAGGAGCAGTGGCAGAGTGGCTACAGTTGCAGGATTATTTGAGACACGAGACGAAGCTGAAAAAGCGATCCAGGGTTTGCGCCAGAGCGGAATCGAGGCCAGTAACATTGGTATCGCTATGCAAGACAAACAAGAAATGCGCGATATGGCCGAGGCTACCGGAGCCGAACCGGGAACAGCGACCGCGACCGGAGCGGTTGCCGGAGGAGTCCTGGGCGGAGCCACCGGCTTGATCTTGAGTCTGGTTGGCGCGGTGACAATCCCCGTGATCGGGCCGATCCTGGCGGCAGGGCCATTGGCGGCGGCCCTGACCGGGGCCGGGTTGGGGGCTGCGACGGGTGGCTTGATTGGGGCGTTAACCGAAGCCGGTATCAGCGAAGACGAGGCGCGAGTGTACCACACCGGCGTACAGCGCGGCGGTGTGCTGGTGACGACCAATGTTCCGGCTGAACAGGAGAGCATGGCTCGTTCGCTAATGACACAATATGGCAGCCTTGATACTGACGTGGCCCGTGATACCTTTGAGACCGACCCGGATTATCGGCTTGGCACGGGCCGAAGCTTGCGCGACAAGGGGCCTGGCGGTGAAGCCATTTCAGGCGGAGCCAGTGCCGTCGTCGGCGGAGTGGTCGGGGCGGCCCTGGGTGGCCCGGTAGGAGCAGTAGCGGGGGCCGCTATCGGTGGCGCAGCAGGTGCAGGTGCGGCCCACGTCGCCCAGAAGGAAGAAGGCAGCAGTGCCGGACCAATCGCCGGGGGTGCCACCGGGGCAGTGGTCGGCGGAGCGATTGGCTCAATTGGTGGCCCGGTTGGAACCGTCATTGGAACCGCCATCGGGGGGGCGACCGGCGGAGCGGCGGGCGATAGTGCTACCCAGGCTGCCGCCCACGCCGATCACGGGGTACGGCGTGATACGCCTGAGTCCGTGACCTACAGCAATCCGAATGATACGAGCCGTGGGACTGATTTTACCCGACCCGCCGCGACTGGCACTAGCGGGCTGGACAATACTTTTGGCAACGCCGCCAATAACGTAGACAGCACAGTACGTAACTCGGCGGCTAATCTAGGAAATGAGGTACGCACAATGTCAGGTAATTTGAACGACGAAACGCGTAACGTAAGTGAACGGACTGGCGACACGGAAGGCAGTTTGCTGGATCGAATTGATAAGTCTCCACTCACCCCGGCAGACAACCATAGCAATTTCGCCCGCAACTCCGACCCTAGTTTGCGTAATACCCTGAGCCAGGCCGACGACAACGAAGGCGACGATCCTTCGCATGGCACAGGCCGGGCTGACAATGTAGACGGCATAGGCGGCGGCATTATTGCCGGTGCGCCGGGTGGCGGCGGTGTTCCGGCGGGTGCAGTAGGAGGCATCGGGTTAGCTGGAACCGCGCTCGGTTCTACCGGCGGTGCGCCTGCCGGAGCGACCGGTGCAGCCGTAACTGCGGCGGCTGAAGGAGATTTGGACGACACAGACCACCCTGAGCGCAACCGGAACTCCTACGAACGGCAATAATATCTAACCCGTCACGCACCCTGCCGGTATTTACGGGGTACGGGTGGTGATAACACTTTATTTTTGAGCCTAAGTGTGCCGGAAAACAGCTCGACCGATTGGCCGGGCTGTTTTCGTGTTAAAGCTTTTTATTCTATATATTGCACGGGCCTGGAACTAGCTCAGGAACTGGCGAACAGACTGGCTGAATTCGTTCGGTTGGTCGAGAAAGACGTGATGCCCGGCCTCGGCAATTTCAACGTGGCGCGCCTGAGGAAGGGCCGCCGTCAGGCGGGTAGCTTCGGCGGAGGGCATCATCTGGCTATTTGCGCCGTTGATTACCAGTACCGGCAAGTCTACTTTTGGAGTGTACCGCCACAGATCGGGCGCCGGAAAGTCCAGCACCCGGCGGTCGTACTTGAATCTGTAGGTGCCGTCTTCGTTTAGCATACCACCCTGGCGAGCCAGGCGGTTCAGGAGAGCGGAAGAAGCCGACGAGTCACGCAGGGTAGACCGAAAGCGATTTTCTAGTTCTTCCAGGGTAGCAAAGCGCGAGGCGGGTTTTGCCATTGCCCTTTTAAATCCCTCGCTTTCTTCCGCCGTGAGGCCCGTCTTCACATCACAAATTACCAGTTTTTCAAGGCGTGGTTCTGCCAGGGCTGCGTAAGCCAGGGCTACAAAGCCACCTAAGGAATGGCCCACCAGAGAAAACCGGAGCGGGTTGAGGGTTGCAACTAATCGCTGCAAATCTTCCAGATAATCCTCGATGTGATTGTAGCGGGGAGCCTGGCCCGAATCACCGTGGCCGCGCCAATCCAGCGCGAAAGATGCATATTCGCGGCTAAAGCCTGGCCCGATGTCGTCCCAGTAGTGCGCGTGGGAAGTTACTCCGTGCAAGAATATGAGAGCCGGATGTGAAGTCGCAAGCGGTTTGTCCGAGTAAGATAGGTAGTGCAAAACGGGTGAAGCTTCGTTTAAAGTATGGTCGGTTATCGGCATAGCTTTCTCCTTTTGCTCGAAACTGGCAAGCCGATTGTATCACCGCCCTGGCAAAAAACAAAACCAAGCATCCGGCGGTGATTCTTCGCTCCCGGCTACATACGCCGCAGCCAAAAAGTCTGGCGGCATATA
>JBBRBE010000062.1:0-30835 GCA_038206175.1 Chloroflexia bacterium | reverse complement strand
AGGCTGCCTCGACTTCTGGCGTTACGCCTTTAGTTTTGTGCATGCTGTACATCTCGACCAGGTGATCCATTTCCGAAGCTACTTGCTCTGGCGGAGTGTACTGATGTACGGCTCCGTCTAAGCGGGTCGGATTATTAGGATGCTTTTTCCATTCTCCTCTTAATAGCTCGACTTCCATCAATTGACCAAACTGAGTAAGAGCTAGTACCGTTTCCTGATGACGAGTCAGAACCTCGTGTAGTTGACGTACATAAAAGGTCGAAAGCTCTCGATCCTGTTTCACAAAGGCAAACAAACCTTCAAGGGCCATCTGCTGATCTCTCAAAAGCGGCACAATCTTTTCGGCAGGTTTGTCCGTTGTGCCGTAGGGCATCAGGCTAGAGTCAATTCCTTTCTCAATAAGCAACTGCGTCGTTCCCCGGTCTATTGCATATAAATTCTCGATAATGCCGGTTTCGATAGCCCATTCGCGGCTCAACCTTTCGTTAAACTGCCGGACTGCTTCCGACTCACGAAGCTTGACCGCCTGAGTTTTCCAAACTTCGGCCAGGCTTTGCAACTCGAACGAAACCAGTTCCGTCCAGTCTTGCGGCAAATCTTCAATTGGTTTCCAGCGATAGCCTGGCATTACTTCACTTCTTTGCAAAATTTTTGTAGCTTACTGGATTGCCGGTTTGTTCACAAACCGCAAATCGGCATAGCTCCATTTGATATTCTTGTCGGACAGCAGCCCCTTGAGCAAGTTGATTTTCTGGTCGAGTTGCGCGTCCGTACCGAGCAGGGCTTTCCAGTTACCGCTTTCGGGCGCACTGACCACGATCAGGCCCGCCGTGGGTGAATACTGGACTGCCGAAAGCTTGAACCCAGACGAGGCTAACTGACTCTGGATCGTCTGTGCGCTACGGATAGCGACCGCATCCACCCGGTCGCCAGACTTGAGCTTGCGGTCGTCCAGGCTTTGAATGACCGTAAATTTTTTGGCTTCCTGGTTCAACTGCTGGTCGGCCAGGCTTTCCAGCACGACCCCTTCGGCATCCACCAGATAGTTCAGGCTGCCGACTTTCCAGTTCAGCACGCTTTTACGCTCGACTACCTCGACCTGCATTCCATCTGGGAATTGCTTGCTGACTTTCGACTCCAGAACGTAAGGCAGAGCGCGAACCTTCTGGGCGACCGAAGCTTCATCCAGCAAAAAGACGTTCTCTTTATCCACCCCGGTTAGCCGGATTACTTCCGCCGAGTTCAAAAAGCGGCTGCCTTTGACCTCGACCTTTGAAATGCGAAAACCCGCACCCGTCAGAAGCCAGTAACCTAACCCGATTACAGCCAACAACCCTAGCAGACTAACTACCCGCCCGTTACGAAGTTGGGCCGACATCGCGCCGGGCTGAGTTCGTAACCGGGGGGCCGCCACGCTGCTATCCAGCCGAATATGCGCCTGGGGCTGACGCTTTGGAGCGGCAGGGCGCGGGCGCGGACGGTGGCGGGGAGCCTCGCCCAATCCGGCGTTTGCATTCAGGTTCGGGTAACGCTCGTGCGGGCGAAATTGCTCTTTCTCGCTCTGACGGCTGGCCCGGTTGCGGCGCGGTGTATCTGGCATAGTCCCTTTACATCCGTAATTCGTTGCGGTTCTTGTCGGCGTGCCGCTCGACCGCAAGTTCGATTAGCCGGTCCAGCAAAGCCGGATAAGGCAAACCTGTGGCCGCCCACATCATCGGGTACATGCTTACTGGCGTAAAACCAGGGATCGTGTTAACCTCGTTGAGGTAGATTTCGCCGCTATCACGATCCTGGAAAAAGTCTACCCGCGTCATACCGGCACAATCGAGAGCCACGAAAGCTTTTTGGGCCATTTCCCGAATGTTCGCACTGACCTCGGCGGGTAAATCGGCGGGAATAGTAAAGCCGATCTCCGTATCCTGGTACTTGGCCGTGTAGTCGTAAAAAGCAGCCTTCTTATTGACGTGAATCTCGCCTACGACCGAAGCTTCCGGCTTCTCGTTACCCAGCACAGCTACTTCCAGTTCCCGTGGGCTGTTCAAGCCCCGCTCGATCATCAGCTTGCGGTCGAAACGACAGGCCAGGTTCAGGGCCGCTTCTAACTCCTGCCGGTTCTGGGCTTTCGAGACACCTACGCTACTACCCATATTGACCGGCTTGACGAAGCAGGGAAACCCGCACAACTCTTCGATTTTGTCCAGCCAGCTAGCCTGATCCTGCTTCTCCCAATCCGACCGCCGGAGTTCCATATAGGGCAAGGTCGGCAACCCGTAGGCCTTGAAAACCTCGCGGGCCATAATCTTGTCCATCCCGACCGCCGAGGCCAGCACGCCACAACCCACGTAAGGTATGTTCGCCAGTTCCAGCAACCCTTGCATCGTGCCATCTTCCCCGTAAGGTCCGTGCAGAACCGGGAAAATCACATCGAGAGGTGCGCCGAAGTGCATGCTATCACTGGCCGAGCTTATCTGCGGCAGACCTCGCAGGGCCGGGTCGGGCAGCAGGACTGTATGGGTCATCTCGCGGTCTGCCGCAGGGTGAGTGAAGGGAGCCATCAACGCCACCGGGTCAGCCGAGGTTCCGTCGCCCAACGGCAGCCAGCGTCCTTCGCGGGTGATGCCGATCAGCGTTACCTCGTACTTGGCGGTATCGAGCGAATTCAGCACGGCCCGCGCCGACATCAACGAAACCTCGTGTTCCGCCGACCGTCCGCCGAATACGACGCCTACTCGCTGCTTTTTATTCGGTTGTGCTGATCCTTCGCTCATAACAGTTCTAATTTCCAAGTTCTGACTTTAAGGGCTAACTCTAACCCTGAGTAAAACTTTCTAGCTCCAATCGCCCAAAAGCTCGATTTCCAGTTCGAGTTCGACGTCGCTGTGTTGGCGCACAGTCCGCCGCACCAGATCGATCAAAGCCATTACATCAGCCGCCGTACCGCCACCCGTGTTGACGATGAAGTTAGCATGCTTGGGTGAGATTTGCGCACCGCCTATTTGCGTCCCCTTCAGTCCGGCCTGCTGGATCAAGAACCCGGCGGCAGGGTAAGGCTGAGGCGGGTTTTTGAAGACACTGCCCGCGTTCGGTTCTTGCGGCTGCTTGGCCCGCCGCCAGACCGTCATCTCGTCAATGTGCTTCTTGCTCTCGGCAGGGTCGGCCCGGTGAAGCTCGAACTCCGCCCACAGGATGAACTCGTTACCAGGGTCGCCCAACGGCCCTTTTGCCATCCCGACCCGCTCCCGCCAGCGACTGTTGCGATAGGCCAGGCCCATCTCGCCGGTTGGCAGGATTTTCGACTCTCCGGCGGCGGTGGCGACCGCTACGCGGGTCATTACCTGCGAGAAATCGCCTCCGTGCGCTCCGGCGTTGTTGACGACCCCGCCGCCAACACTACCCGGAATGGTCGAAGCGAACTCGAAGCCACCCCACCCCGCTTTCGCCACCTTACGGGCAACCCCGCCCAGCACTGCCCCGGAACCGGCTTTCAAAAGTGCCCTGCCGTCCCCTAAATCCGTCAGGGTTACGTTATCGAGCCGGTTCAGCATTACCAGACCCCGCCAGCCTTTGTCCGAAACGAGGATGTTCGTGCCGTTACCCAGCACCAGGAGCGGAATACCCCGGTCGCGGCACATTTTCAGCACCACTACCGCCGTCGCTTCGTCCTGAGCTTTGATAAAGAAATCCGCCGGGCCACCGATCCGAAACGACACGTGCCTGGCTAACGGCTCGTCTTCCCGCAATTCCCCGGCCAGAATCTCTCTGAGAGCGGCCCGGTCTGGCTCGGTAGGCCGGTAGGTTTGTTTTACCAGTGTTTCGGTCAATCCCTGCTCGCTTTTGCGTTTAGTTCTGAAAACTTCTTCATTGCTAGAAACTCTTCGCCGATTTTCCACACATCGCCCGCCCCTAACGTTAGCAGTACATCGCCTGGGCGAAGGATGTCGGTCAAACGGGCGGCAGCCTCGGCCCCACTGAGCGGTTGCGCCAGTTTCGACGGCTCTTTAATTCGATCCAGCACGTCCTGACTGCTCACTCCCAGCGTATCGGTTTCGCGGGACGGAAAGATTTCCAGCAGGGCTACGAGGTCAGCCTCCTTGAAAGACCCGGCGAACTCGTCCAGCAAGGCTTTCGTTCGGCTGTAGGTATGCGGTTGGAAAAGGGCTACGAGCCGACGCGAACCGTAACGAGCGCGGGCCGCCGCCAGGGTAGCCTTGATCTCGGTCGGGTGGTGCGCGTAATCGTCCACCACCGTGATACCGTCCGCCTCACCCTTGACCTCGAAACGCCGGGCCACCCCCTGGTACTCACCTACCGCCGCGCAGAGTTCCTGGGCCTTTAGCAGCGAGGCACCGCCTCGGATTGCCAGAGCCAACGCGCCGGTGGCGTTGCGGACATTGTGCAAACCCGGCAAGCCTGGCTCTACTCTACCGAGAGTTTTACCTCGAAAGCTAAAATCGAAATCGTAGCCGCCTTTAGCGTTCATTTCTAAATTGGTGGCCCGCCAATCTGCCGAACCCTCCAGGCCGTAAGTGTAAACCGGGAAAGCCGCGTTCCCCTGCACCTGACGACCCAACGCCGCTGCCCCTGCATCATCGGCGCAAACTAGCAGTCCGGCCTCGCTATGGGCTTTGATATTAGCGGCAAAAGCCCCAAAAGCTTCCTGCAAAGCCTCGAATGTGCCATAGTAATCGAGGTGGTCGGCCTCGATGTTTGTCACCAGCGCGGAGTATGGCTTGTAGTTCAGAAAACGCCGGGCATATTCGTCGGCTTCCACCACGGCAATATTTCCTAGCGGCCCGGCGTGGCCCGCCGACCCCAGATCACGCGGCACCCCACCAATGTAGTAAGACGGTTCAAACCCTACACTCTGCAAAAGGTAAGCGACTAGCCCGGTGGTGGTCGTCTTGCCGTGGGTTCCTGCCACCGCCAGCAAGGAATGCTGCTCATTGAACAACCGCCCGACCATCTGAGCGTTGGTAAGAACGGTCAGGCCCAGGCGGGCGGCTTCCACCAGTTCCGGGTTAGTGGCACTGGCGGCGGCAGTCGCTACTACCAGGGTGGCCCCGGCCAGATTTTCGGCCCGGTGGCCCTCGTAAATACGGACACCCCGCCCGACCAACGCCTCGGTGGTGGCCGAAAGCTTGAGATCGGAACCGCTCAGGCGGTAGCCCATGTCGAGCAGTATTTCGGCCAGTGGGTGTTGTCCGGCCCCGCCGATCCCGACGAGGTGAACCTGGCCCATATTCAGCTTTTCAAGTGCGGTTGGTGTCTTCACGCTTCCCTACGTCTGCCGGACGGCAAATACAAACACAATTGCCACCAGCAAAGCTACTCCGACGATTGTACCAGTGCTGAGCCGGGTCTTGGTTTTGCTGGGCGGATTAATGAACACCTTGTAAATGATGTAAACGCCGATTACCCCTAGAATTACTACGGGCAACCAGCGTTCGAGGCCCGCCGTGGGAGGGCCACTGGCCCGCGACTGTACGCTTACATCGGGCAATTTGATGTTGGGCATATTCAACTTTAAAGGTGCAAACAGGTCGTTGTTGTACAACCCACTCAGGCTTGGCCCGGTCAGGATAAAGACGTAAGTGGCGAGTAAGGCGGCATTTACCCCGCCTATAACTGCGCCAAAGACATCTTTAGCATTGGGCTTCTCGCCGGGTTTGGTCGGTGCTTTGGGCTTGCCCGAAGTAAAAGCATAACCGGCAATCGCAATAGTCAAAAAGATGATGATACTCATCACGTTCTGAGCGGTCGCGTCGGGCCGGAATTTGCTGGCCTCCGGGTCAATCTTGGTGATACCTCGGCTGTTAAGCTGAGGAACTACCAGGCTATAGGCTAAAAAGTTCCACACATTTACGATCAAGTCGCGCAAGAAATCGCGCAAGCCGTAAGCAACAATCAGCACTCCGGCGAAGATCGCTTCTTTACGCCAGCCGCGCCGGTAGCCCTGCCGCATTGCCAGACCAATAATGATGATCAACAGCAGCCCGGCGAAGCTGAAATTGATCGAGTTATCCACTCCTGGCGTAAGCGAAGCTCTCAAAAAACCGTACAGTAGCCAGATAACCAGGGCAACTGCTACTAGAATAACGTAAAACATATTCTGAGCCTCAAAGAGCTAACTCGTCAGCTAACTCTTGTCATTTTCTTGCTCTTCCGCGTGTCAAGATGACCCAATTTGCTACACTACACTACGCCTACAAGTTAATCTTTGCGATTGTGACGCGCCTCATAGGTTTTAGCCCAGTCGCGGCGCGGCTTACGCAATTTCGGTTTGGCCGACTCGGTTCCGGCGAGTTCCGGCCCTTCTCCCTGCTGGTAATTCAAAAATGACGTACTGGCGATAGCCGGTAGTTCGCTTTCGACCGGCCCTTCGCCCTTCTTCGAGCGATTATTGACGGGCTGGCTCTGGTTCGGCCCGGTCGAAGGCTGGCGACGAGCCTGAGATTGCCGGGCGCGTTCCTCCCAATACTGGCTGGCTTTTTCCTGAGCCTGCCGTTCTTGCCAGCGTTCGGCGGCCTGGGAAAGCTCGTGCCGGTCGCGTTCGAGCCGTTCGGCCTCGATCAGCTTGCGGTGCGCTTCGCGCCGTTGGCGGTCGGCTTCACGCTGTTCGCGCAAGAGTTCGCGTTTGCGGCGTTCTTCGATCCGTTGCTCCTCGGCCAGTAATAAGCGCGGGTCGTTCACCTGCTGGCGCGAAACGTTCAATAGCAGGCCGAGCGCGGTCATCGTTACGGCTAGCGACGTGCCGCCATAGCTGATCAACGGAAGCGGAATACCCGTAAACGGCACTAGATTTGAAATAACCGCGATATTTAGCAGGGCTTGAAAGACGATGTAAAGCGTCACACCTGCGGCAATTAACCGTCCAAAACCATCCGGCGCGTGCGAAGCTACCCGCATTCCGCGCCAGGCCAGCGCAACAAACAGCAGCACTACCAGGCTGGCCCCAACTAAACCTAATTCTTCACCGATTACCGCGAAGATCGAGTCGGTGAAAACGTTGGGTAGCCACAAGAATTTACCCCGACTGGCCCCAAGCCCACTCCCGAACAGTCCGCCGGAGCCTAGCGATAGAATGTTAGCCGCAGCATGATAAGTCAGGCCGGTTGGGTCGGAAAAAGGGTCTTTGAAGGCGGCGAAGCGGTCGAGGCGATAGCTAGCCGTAGTTGCCAGGACAAAGAAAGCCGCCCCTGCCGTTCCAACCGCCACCATGAGATGAAAAATGTTTGCGCCCGCTACGAAAAACATACCCAGGCCAATTGCGCCGATCACCAGCGATGTTCCCAGGTCGGGCTGACCCATCACCAGGGCGACCAGGAACCCGACCGTCATGGCAAAAGGAACGAGTCCGTAGTAAAAATTACGAACTTTATCGCCCTTGCTAGATAGCCAGTGCGCGGCATACAGCACCAGGATCACTTTTGCCAGTTCGCTAGGCTGGAACTGCAATTCGTTATTTTCACCCAGCGGAGTCAACCAGCGACGCGCTCCGAACTTGGCCGGAGCCAGGCTTTCCGGCAGCACCAGCACGGCCAGGAGCAGCACCAGCACGACCCCCATTGCCACGAGGCTAAAACGACGCAGCCAGTGGTAGTCAATCAGGGTAGCCCCGCCGCCACCGACCAGGCCGATACCCAGCCAGATTAAATGCCGCCACAGGTAGTAGGAAGGGTTGCCAGTACTGAACTCGGCCACCACAAAGCTGGCACTGTAGACCATCACCAGGCCCAGAACCAGGAGCATGGCTACAATCGCCATGAGCCAAAAGTCAGGCTTGCTGCTGTACGCGCCTCTGGCTTCGGCGTCGGAGCGCGACCCACTCAGGCCGAAACCTTTGAGAGAGGGCCTATTCGGTTCTGTCTTTACGTTTGTTGCCACCGCTAAAACCCCTGGACTATCGTTCGGAACTGGCTACCCCGGTCGAACTCGTGCAAGAACATTCCAAAACTGGCCGCGCCGGGCGAAAGTAACACTAGGTCGCCGGAGACCGCCTTTTCGCGGGCCGCTGCGACTGCCCCGGCGAAAGAAGCGAAGGGCGGGCCAGAAACTAATTCTGCCCCGACGCCGGCCTCCTGCAAAGCCTGGATCAGGCGCGGCGTGGCCGTGCCTTCCAGTAAAATCAACTTCTTGAGCCGCCCCGACCGGGCCGAGGCAACTATCGCCTGGGCCATCGGCTCGAAATCAAGCTTTTTGTCGGCCCCACCCGCGATCAACACAATCTGGCCGGGGTCGGCGGTGAAGGCTTCCAGAGCGGCGACCGTTCCGGCGGGTGAGGTCGCGGTAGTATCGTTGTAGTACCGCACGTTTGCCACTTCGCGCACCAGTTCCAGGCGGTCGGGAACACCCTTAAAATTCGCCAGCCCGCGCCGGATGGCCTCGGCAGGACACCCGGCGGCACTAACCAGGGCGATTGCGGCCAAAGCGTTAGCCTGATTGTGGCGGCCCGGCACTTTCAGCAGCGCGGCGGGACAGCTTTCGACCTGCGGCGAACCTTCCGGGCCAGTCGTCCAACGAAACTCGTCACCCGCAAGCCAGGCCCCGACCTGGTCTGAGCGTTCGAGGCTGAACCAGACCACCCGGCCCGGCGCATCCTCGGCGAAAGTCCGCACGAGTGGGTCGTCGGCGTTCAAAACCACCCGGCCCGACCGCTCCTGCCAGCGATAGATTTGCCGCTTGGCGTCGGCGTAATCAGCCATATCGCGGTAGCGGTTCAGGTGGTCAGGCGACATGTTGGTAACGGCAGCGTAGGGCGGACTTAGATGCTGCTCGCCCATTCCTTCCAGTTGCCAGCTAGAAAGCTCCAATAGAACCGGCGTATCCGGCCCGATCTCGGCCAGTTTTTCCAGAGCCGACACCCGTAAGTTTCCCGCCACGACCGTATCGACCCGCCACTCTCTTAACAAGGCTCCGGCCAGGACAGTTGTACTGGTCTTGCCGCGTGTGCCGGTGATCCCCAGCACAAAAGGCGACGGGCAAAGCTTGAAGAAAAGGGTCATCTCCATTTCGATGACGGCTCCGGCCTGTCGCGCCACCGCCAGCAGAGGCGACTCGCGTGGTACTGCCGGGTTGCGCACCACCAGGTCAACCTGTCGAAAATCTTCCTCGCGGTGTTCGCCCAGGCGGTAGCGCACCGGCAGACCGGCCAATTTTTCCAATGTGGGAGCCAGCACCTGAGCCGAGCGCAAGTCCGTCACCAGTACGTCGGCTCCTTGCTCGGCCAAAAAGCGCGTCACACCCAGACCGCCATCGTGCAGGCCCAGGCCCATCACCAGCACTCGCTTGCCTTTTAGCTCCACCCGTTCCGCCCCGACCTTTCTGGCCCGGCTACAGTCTCAGTCTGGCTCACCGCCACTGCCTACTTATCCTTGCGGGCAGGGCGGGCCAGCTTTGTCACCTGGCTCAACATCTGGCGTTTGACCTGGGGAACTTCTTCTTCGCTAACCCGCAGCTTTTCGAGAGCTTCGGCCAGGCTAACCTTCTTCATCTGGTTGCTCCTGGCTAACTTCTGCCAGGGGTCGTTCGAGAGTACCTCGTCGTGCTTCATAATTTATTTTCCTCTTTGAAAACTGAGTCCCATGTTCCGCGAAAATAGTTTTACCGTTGTTTAGATCAGGGCGAAAGCGACGCCGACCAGAGCCAGCACCATACTGAGAAGCCAGAAGCGCATGGCCGTTTGAGGTTCCGACCAACCGCTTAACTCGAAATGGTGATGCAAAGGCGACATTTTAAGCAGACGTTTGCCCTGCCCAAAGCGGCGTTTCGTCCATTTAAAGTAGCTCACCTGCAAGATTACCGAGAGAGCTTCGGCGACAAATACGCCACCAATCACCGGCAAAAGCAGCCACTGGTTAGTCTGAAAAGCCAGCACTGCCAGCAATGCCCCTAGCATCAGCGACCCGGTATCGCCCATAAAAACCTGAGCCGGGAAAGCGTTGTACCACAGGAAGCCCAGGCAAGCCCCCGAAACGGTAAAGGCCAGCATTACGACCTGGGGTTGCAACTGGATAAAGCCGATAATGCCGTAAGCACCAAAGGCTACTGCCGCCGTCATTGCGGCCAGCGAGTCCATCCCGTCGGTAAAGTTCACTGCGTTAGCCGAGCCAGAAATCACCAGGATCGCAATCGGAATGTAAATCCAGCCGGCCAGTTCAATCGGCTCTCGCACGAAAGGCACGTAAACCTTACGCAGTTCGAGCGGGAAATAAAGGACAAGACCTGCCACGGTCGAAATACCCAGGAGCCAGGCCATCTTGAAACGCGCCCGCAGACCGCGCCGGTTGAGGGCTTCGCGCTTGCGGCGTTCGCGCTTCGTCTCGCCCGCCGGGATCGGTACAACAACTGCCACCTTCTGAGCCACCAGACTTAACATATCGTCAACGGCACCCAGGATGCCACAGCCAAGTGCAACCGCAATCGGCAGCAACACACCGCGTCCACCGTTACCGCCGGAAATAAGAAAGAGCGGCAATAGCACAAACAGACAGGCTACCAGCACAATCGAAATTAGCATCATCAGGCCGCCCATTGTCGGCGTGCCGGTCTTTTTAAGGTGGCTTTGCGGCCCGTCCTCGCGTACCTGCTTACCAAATTTTTTATAACGCAGCCAGGCCAGAACCGGCTTGCCGACTGCCCACGTAACCAGGAAAGAGAGACCGGCCAGCAGCAAACCCAGCACGATCACCACCGAGCTAAGCGTAGCCTGTGTCACCGGCGCACTCTGCCCGATAATCTCCCGCAAAACCTGAACTGGCACTTCCTGGATCGGATTTTCTGCATAAGCGAACCACATACTACTCAGTAGCCCTCACCTTCTGCACTATTTCTTCCAGACCGATACCGCGTGAGGCTTTAACCAGCAAGTAATCACCCTGGCTCAGGCGTCCTTGTCCTTCCAACCACTCCAACAGCGCAGCTTTATCCTGGGCAAAAAAGACCTGTTCGGGCCGTAAACCGTGGGTAAGAGCTTCCTGGCCGGTTATCTGCGAGAGCGGCCCCACCACGGCTAATTCATCCACCACTCCGGCAGCCCGTCGCCCGACCATACGGTGTCCTTCTTCCTCGAAAGAACCAAGTTCCAACATGTCGCCCAGCACGGCCAGGCGTCGCCCGCCCGCCGGAGGCTGAATATCGGCCAGGAGATCAAGGGCGGCTACGGTCGAAACTGGGCTGGCGTTATAGCTATCGTCAATCACGGTCGAGCCGTTTTGACCGGGCAACACCAGCAGGCGCACCTGGGCAGACCGTTCGGTCAGACCGGCCTCGATCTCCCGCCAACCCAGCCCTAGCAGCAGGGCCACCGCGCTGACGGCCAGAGCGGTATGGACGCTGTGCCGCCCCAGAAGCGGCAGCCGCAAGCGGTGGGTTTGCTGGCCGTAATGAGCCAGGAAAGCAATTCCGTCCAGGCCGAAACTCTCGATTTCATCCGCCCACAGGTCGAAATTTGGCCGCGTACCGTAGAAGAAAGGCCGGGCCTGGGTCAGGGTGTACATCGCGTGTACTCGCACATCGTCGCCGTTCAGGACGGCTACCCCTCCTTGAGCGGCATCTGGTAACGACCGCACCAGTTCGGACTTGTTGCGGGCAATGTTTTCCAGGCTACCCATGCGCCCTAGATGGCTGTGGCTCACTCCTAACTCGACGCCAATACGTGGCTTTGCCACCCGGCAAAGCCGTTCCAGTTCGCCAAAAGCGTAGCCTGCGCCCATTTCAATCACGGCTACCTCGTCGGCTTCGCTCAGATTTAGCAAAATCGGCAAAAGGCTTTGCTCGGTATTAACGCTCCTGGGCGACTTGAAAACCCGAAAACGCTGGCCTAGCACCGCCGCTAGAAGTTCTTTCGTACTGGTTTTGCCGACGCTGCCGGTGATACCGACCACTTCCAGGCCGGTGAACTGGTTACGCCAGAAAGCGACTAACCGTTGGAAAGCCGCCAGAGTTTCTTCGACCTCGATCCAGGCAACCGCCGGGTCAAGCGAAGATTGCGTATCGGCCCATTCGCACCGCACGAGACAGGCGACGGCTCCTTTTTTCACCGCTTCGGATAGAAAGTGATGTCCATCGGTAACTTCGCCCGGCAGAGCCACGAAAAGGCTTCCCGGCTCAACTTCGCGGCTATCGTAAACTACTTTTTCGATTGTTAAAGTGCTTTCAGAACCAGGTGAAGCAGAATCGAGAGCAGAATCAAGATAAGAAGACTGCGAACGGGCGGAAGGTGGAAAAATTGCAGGGGTGGTAGTTTGGGCCAATGCTACCTGTACGGACGACCGCAAGTGGCCTCCGGTGGCAGCTACTACAGCCGCCAGGGTTAACTTATTGTTCAATCAAAACCTCTTTTAGACGCTATTCTCTTAGTTCCGGGCGAAGCAACTAAGTTCGAGCATTCCACTTTGGCACAAGTAGGCCGATTGTAACAGATAAGATCGGAACCTGCAATTTCTGGGATAAATCGCACAAAGTGGGATTTATCGCCTTCCTGAATTCATTATAACCTCTTTTCTGCCTCCGTCAACCGTTTCAGGCCCGACTATCGGGCTAATTTCAAGAATCCATAGAAGGTTTTGAGTCGTGATTACGACCCAAAACCTCCCAGGCAGATGAATAAAGGATAAGTGCGCCCCGCTTTTCCACAAATGATAAAAGAGCGGGGTTGTCGGGAGAAGGAACAGTTGGCAGACCAGACGGCCTGCCGGTAAAGCTTTTCTATAGAAACGATTGCTAAGGTTTCGGCTTGACCTCCACCGCTTCGGTCGGCGGGATGCTGTAGTAGGCCAGCAAATTCTCCGTAATCGTCTTGACTACCGGGGCGGCAGTATTGCTACCCCAGGGCGTCGTCTTGGTTTTGTCGTAACGCACCAGCACGATAAAGCGCGGGTTGTCCGCCGGAGCGTATGCGATGGTCGAACCGATAGTCAGCGCACTATCGTACAGGGTAGTCGTGCCGGTTTTGCCCGCCACCCGGTAGCCTTTGACATCGGCCAGGCGCGTTTCACCTTGCCGGACGGCGTTAACGAGCATGTTGGTGGTCGTTTTGGCACTTTCCGGCGAAATGACCTGCCGAACCAGTGTTGGTTTGGTCTCGCTGACTGTCTGGCCGTTACGCGAAACTTTCGAGACGACGTAAGGCCGCATTAGTTTGCCGCCGTTTGCCACCGCACTGACCGCCTGGACGAGTTGGAGCGGCGTAACTGCGACCGACTGACCGAAAGCGTTAGTCAGGAAATCGGTCGGCCCCCAGCCTTTGTCTTTGTTCGTCCGCAGAATACCCTCGCCTTCACCGCTCAGGTCAATTCCGGTCTGCGAACCGATCCCAAAACGCTTGATATAGTCGTAATACTTGTCCGGGCCATAGCGTTCAGCGATCCACATCGCCCCAACGTTGCTGGAACGTTCCAGCGTCTTGACCGGGGTCTGGTTGGGATAGCCCACCTTGTCGAAATTGCAGATCGTGCGACCGTACTTGATCACGCAACCGGGCAGATTACCGGCGTTCGTGTCCGGCGTAATCGTGCCGGTATCAATCCCAATGGCGGCGGTCAGGATTTTGAAAGTGCTACCCGGTTCGTAGACATCACTCACCAGGGGGTCTTTCAAGAGGGCCGGGTCAGTTTTATAGAACTCGTTCGGGTCGTAGTTCGGGAAACTGGCCCAGGCCAGGATCGCCCCGGTCTGCGGGTCGGCCACGATTGCCATACCTTTTTCAGCCTGGTATAGCTCCATTCCCTTCTTGACTTCGCGCTCGACCATATACTGAATCGAACTATCCAGGGTCAGGCTCAGGTCGCTACCCTCGATGGTCGGCTTGAGTTGAATCTGGCCCAGCACAATCGGGTTGCCGTCGCGGTCGTGTTCGGCCATGCGCGTGCCGGGTACGCCGCGCAATTCTTTGTTGTAGCGGCCTTCGATGCCGTAAGCACCCTGGTTTTCGTAGTTTGTAAAACCCAGGAGCGGCCCCATCAAAGTAATATTGGGATACATCCGGCGCGGCTTTGGCTCTAGCACGATCCCCGGCAGGCTCATGGCCTTGATTTTCTCCGCCGTATCGTTGTCAATCGCCGCCGCCACGAGGTTGTACTCCGGGTCTTTGGTCTTTTTAGAAGTGACCGCAGCCTTGAGTTTATCCGGCGGCACAGTCGCCAGAAGAGGCGATAGCTTCAGCGCGATCCGTTCGGACTGGCTGGCCGTCAGGCCACTGGGGGCGGCGTAGACATTGTAGACCCAGATGTTCGAGGCCAGCACGAGGCCGTTAGCATCTCGGATCAAGCCTCGGCTGGCAGGCAACTCGCTTTCATAAACCCGGTCGCGGGCGGCCCGTTCTTTAGCCTGATAGCGATCCTGCACTTGCAGAGTAAAAAGCTGGACGATGATCGCGGCGGCAAACAAAGTAACCACGAAAGCGCAAATCCGCAACCGCAGGAAAGGCGACAGCACGAACGCTCGCCGCAGGGGAAGCCGGGCCGCTTGCCGCTCATCCAGCATTTCCTCGACTTCCTCGCTTATGAGCGAAGGACGGCGCGAAGCCTCCGGTTTGGTCGGTTGCCAGGGGGCAGTCCGAGGCTGGGCCGGGCGCACCCGACGAGAGGCCGGGGCCGGGGTCAGGAAAGTCGGAAGCGGCGGCTTATCGGTTTTAGGCGGACGGTCTACGGTCTGGCTCATACGAGGCCCCTTTTCGTGTGCTTACTTGCTGTTGTCGGTTGTATTTGGCCCGGCCCGGAATGAGCGAGGCAACATTTCGACCAGTTCGCGCCACCAGACCGTCACCGGCCCGGTCAAATCTGGGTTCGTCTGGGTCTCCTGAGCAGCCTGGGCCTGGGCGGGCGGCACTTTGACGTAGACCGAATTCTTGGCCGGAACCATCCCTAGCTTGCTTCGGGCTTCGTCCTCGATCCGGCGCGGGTTTTCGTACTGCGCGATTTGCGATTGCAATAGCTCGGCCTGCCGGTTCAGCACGACTTTTTGCTTCTGCATATTCTCGATTTCGTAGCCCATCGAGACTAGCGTGCTGGTCTGACTCAGCCAGATGATCGAAGCCAGAGCCACCAGCACCGCCACCAGGATGAACCGCCAAGCCAGCCGAATACCGCCTACCCGCACCGTCAACCGATTCGCCGCCGCCTGTACCCGGCTCGAACTTTCGCTGGTGTCCAACGCGCTCTTTTTGCCCGAACCACGGCGGCGTTCTCGCATCGGTAGTTCCATTCCGCTCCCGCTCCCTCTCGTTGTCAATTTCAGCTTCCGGGTTCTGAATGCTGAGACTAACTTCACCCAGCCAGTCAGTCTGATTAATACTGGAAACGCTACACCCCGAACTCAGAACTCCTAAACCCTCTCGGCTACCCGCAGTTTTGCACTTCGGCTGCGGCGGTTCTGGGCTATTTCGTCCGGCCCGGCCTCTAGTGGCTTCTTCGTCAGGAGCTTGAGACGAACTTCTTTTGGAAAAGATAGTCCGGGTGGCCCGCCTTCCGGCACGATCTTATCGCTGGCTTCGTGCTGCATAAACCGCTTTACCACCCGGTCTTCCAGCGAGTGAAAGCTGATCACGGCCAACCGTCCGCCCGGCCCTAGCACCTCGACCGCTCCGGCCAGACCTTCCGACAGCCGTTCCAGTTCGTGGTTAACTTCCATCCGCAAAGCCTGAAAAACTTTGGTAGCCGGATGAATCGGTCGTTTGTCCCTGCCGGGTGTGCGCCCTCCGGCGGCTTTTTCCAGGACCGTCGCCAGTTGTCCGGTCGTCTCGAACGGCCTGACCTTGCGCCCTTCGACGATAGCCCGTGCCAGTCGCCGGGCTTGTGGTTCTTCGCCCAGTTCAAAAAATAATTTCATCAGCCGTTCTTCCGGCCAGGTATTGACGATTCCGGCGGCAGTCAGCTTGCCCTGAACCGACCCGAAGCGCATATCGAGCGGGCCATCTCCTCTGAACGAGAAACCTCGCGCCGGGTCGTCCAGTTGCATCGAGGAAACCCCCAGGTCAAGCACGACGCCATCCAGCGGGGCAAAACCTTCGGCGCGGGCGACCTCGACCAACCGTCCAAAGTTACTCTCGACGAGTCGGGCGCGTTCACCATAGCGGGCTAACCGTTGACCGGCCAGAGCTAGAGCTACCGGGTCAGCGTCGAGACCAAGCAATCGCCCATCCGGGCCGGTCGCTTCCAGAATTCCCTGCGAGTGTCCACCCGCCCCCAGCGTCCCATCCAGATACCGCCGCCCGGCTCGCAAGTTCAGTCCTTCGAGCGTTTCCTTGAACAGTACCGAGTAGTGAAGGCTTCGGGCGGCTTCGTCCTGCATTCCTTAAAAGCCCGTCAAACCGGCGAACTGGGCCGCAATACTGCTGGGGTCTTCTTCAACCTGATCTTGCACCTGCTCCCAGGCGTCTGGCGACCAGATTTCGACGTAAGTGTTTACCCCGGTGACAATCACCTGAGCGTCCTCGCTGCCTAACCCGGCGAACTGGCGCAGCCGAGCCGGAATGTTGATCCGGCCTTGCTTATCAATTTCTACTTCGGCGGCGTCGGAGAAGAAAACACGGCGAAGACTGCGGGCGTTGGGATCGGTGATCGAAAGTTCGCTAACCTGGTTGGCGAGTTTTTCAAATTGCGGGGTGGGAAAGAGTGCCAGGCATTTGTCGAGCCAGCGCGTGACATACATGCGCTCGCCCAATTCAGCCCGGAAACGAGCAGGGACGGCCATACGGCCTTTCGTATCAATAGTGTGTTCGTAATTACCCAGGAACACGGCCTGTAACTCCCCCGACAGCCCCGCGAAAGCCGTCACCACGCGCAAACCAACACCTGGAAAAAGTGTTTTCGCAGGGAGTTGTCCCCACTTTTCCCCACTTTTCCCCACTTCTAAGCTAATTATACACAAGTTAGAGGGATTAGCAATACTTAAAGTACAATACAGGACTATTTTCTTGAAATCTGTTTGCAGAATAAGTAGAACATTGTATTGATACATAATCGTATTTTAGAAATTCCGTTCTAATATTAAAGTCGGGCAACTTAGCGTACCGTATAGAAAGCAGGAGTGTTCTTAAAAAGTTAGTGAAATCCAACTAGCAGTTTGTGTGATTCACACTGCTGGTATGATAAATTTTTCGTATTGGGAATTCTTCTTCAGAGAGATTAGTTTTGTAGATATTAAACAAACATGGATAGCGCAAAGCATTTGTTGGGGAAACGTGTGCGGTATTTGAGGCGTGCCAAAAATTTGACACAAGCTCGGTTAGCCGAAAAAGTGAACATGTCTGTAAATTACATAAGTCAGATTGAGACTGGTGTCGCTTCTCCAACCTTTGAAGCGATATTTGCTATAGCTAATGGTTTGGAAGTCTCATTGCACGAACTTTTTGATTTTGCAGCGATCCAACCAAACGAATAAAAGGATTGGTCAATGACACAAGTATCTGACTTGACCCATAGAGAACTCGGTCAAAAGTTAGAAGTTTATTGCCAAAAATATTTAATACCTATTCAAAACTTTTTTGAAATTATTAACGATCAAAAAGTGATACCCATGCTGCGGGGGAAAGGAATGGAATACAATGCGGTTTTAGAACTAAGAAAAGTCTTAGACCCTATGGCGTGGGAAGTTAGTAAACTTAATTTAGCTGCTCAACCAGGTACACCAGACCAAGATATTGGACTTACTCATCGTCGGACAAACATTCGTTTTATTGTAGAGTCGAAAAGTGCTGTACGTGGTTCGATGACCGCTGGTACACGATCAAGGAACCATAAAGTCCCACATTTCAAAGTAAAATCACATCGTAGTCGTAGTAATACAAAACTTCTAACTCAGGGTAATGATCGTTACAAAACAAATGATTTTGATATTCTTATTACCAACCCCTTCAATGCCTTAATAAAAGGGGGAACTATAGGCGAGGAGTTAGAATACATAGATGATATTGCGACACTTCAAGCACTTTTTAACTATTACAATGTTACAAACATAGAGGCTCTTTTGTTGTCTGCTGCGAGCGATTGGCGTTTTGTACTATCAGCAGATATAGCAGAAGAAGGACTTATCCCGCGTACACCAACGGTATATCTTGAGAACGATCCTCATTGGAAACCTTTGTCAATTCTTCATGAAGTGGTAGTACCAATTGTAACTCAGCGTTACAATCTTGCTCGGCGCAAACTGCCGCATAGTTCATAATAAAAATTTCCCGTCCCTGGGAACGTTTACCTTTCTGATTGGTCTTTTTAGTCTGGTCATCTGTTCGGCTAATAGTATAATTCCATTGCTTCTCTAAAATCTGAGTAGCCCAGCGGTAGAATTGTTTAATCTGAGGATGATTGTCGTAGGTTATAAGAAAGTTAATCCTGTGTTTATGCTGTTCCAACAGCAAAGCTAAATCGTGGTGTTGATGATGGGCGAAACTATGAGTATAAAATTTATCCTGGTCAGCACTAAAATAAGGAGGGTCTATAAATAGAAAAGCTCCATCAGGTGCTTGTTCAATAACTTGTGCATAATCAATGCAAGTTATATTCACATTTTGTAACTTTTCTGAACAACGTCTTAGATGGCGCGGCCAGTTTTCTGGGCGCATGCTGTATTTATCTCCATAACCCCAGTAGCAGTTGGCAAAATTCATAATACCTGAGTAACTGGTCCTATTCAAGTAATACCATCTCAAAGCACGCTCTAAGTCATCTTTCGGAATAAATTCATTTTTAAAGTATCCATGCTTCTTTTTACTGGCTTCTAAGCCATCAAGAGCCTTTATTAAATCTTCGACATTATCTCTAATCTGCATATAGCAATTAATTAGCTGAGGGTCAACATCATTCAGCCAACTAGAGCCAACCTTTTCTTTAGCGAAAAAGATTGAACCTCCACCAGCGAACGGCTCAATATAGTGTTGATGTGCCGGTATGTATTGAAGAATTAGCTTACGAGCATAAAATTTACCGCCAGCGTAGCGGAAAGGGGAATTTATTTCACTCATTTAATGTCTCTAGTAAGGTTGTCAGTCGGGTTAACAGCCATTCTCGAAGAGAATACCATATTTTCTGAAAAAGTCCATCTACAAAGACCTACCCCCAGGGCGAGTGCAAAGTTGTGTTCTGGCCTAGCCTACCTCGCCCGGTCTCGCCATGTCATTCTGAGCGAAGCGAAGAATCTTCTTGACTAAGCAAAATTGTGCCTTGCCAGGAAGATTCTTCACTTATATTTGCTTTTAATCAAGATCTGGCTTAGTTGTCGCTCAGAATGACATGAACCAAGTACGACTTTGCATTCGCCCTGGACCTACCCCGTCATCCCGGTGCATTTTACGGTGAAGAGTGGAACCTCACCACGGCAGGGGAGTTTCTCGCCAGGATCAAGGAAGCCTAGCGAGTATCACGGGCGCGTTGGAGGGCTGCTTTGTGAGCAGCCCACTCTATCGTATCGTCGAGTGGTTCTAGCTCGACCGGGCCGTAACGCCTTTGAAGAGCCAGCTTGATCAGGTGGTCGCTGAAGTGCGGGTTTTTAGGTAAGAGCGAGCCGTGCAGGTAGCAGCCAAAAACGTTGCGCTGAATGGCTCCTTCCTGGCCGTCCTCGTTGTTGTTGCCGCCGCCAACCTCACTGCGGCCTAGCGGTCGGGCCTCTGGCCCCAGGTAAGTCTTGCCACTGTGGTTCTCGAAAGCAACCAGCGTACCAAACTCACTTTGCACTATTACATTGCCAATCAACCGTTTGCTCCCGGCCACGGTGTAAGCGTCAATAATACCGATGCCGGGTAAATCCGGGCCGTTGTCGGGCCGGTAGTAGTGGCCGAACATCTGGTAGCCGCCACAAACCGAAAGAAAAACGGCTCCGTTCTGGGCGGCCTGGCTCAGGTGCTGACCTTTCTCGCCTTTGAGGTCGG
Source organism: Chloroflexia bacterium (assembly GCA_038206175.1). GTDB lineage: Bacteria > Chloroflexota > Chloroflexia > Chloroheliales > Chloroheliaceae > 54-19. The sequence continues at coordinate 10,974 of JBBRBE010000062.1, read as the reverse complement.
CGGCGACGGCGTATTGCTCTTTATCCTGACCGCCGCCGAAGAAATAAAAATCGTAGCGGTCGGGGTCAACCGGGTCGCCCAGGCTAAGGTTCGTCACGCTGGCTTCGATCCCGCGCCAGCGGCAACGCTGGGTCAGGGTAATAATATTACCCCGGTCGCCGTAAATATTCATGATGTCGTGGTAAAGGAAAGCTATTTCAAGTTTCACTTGCCGTTTTTATCCTGCCAGTTCAAATTAATATCAAAATCATATTCGTCTGATCGGTTGAGGCTGGCTTTGCCACCCGGCAGCCCGATTGTATCGAGTAGAGCCTGTGAAATACCCCATGTGCGGTACGGATCAAGCGAGTCCTGGCGGCAGGGAATAGTGTAAGCGGTGGGGCCGCGCTTGACCAGTTGCCGCACTCCCGAATTATCGGCGTCGTTCAACCCTTTTACTGCCGACTGCAAGATGCGTTCGGGCGGGATGAACTTGATCTTGAGGATCGCGGACATCACCTGACCCATAATCGTGCGGCGATAGCCTTCCAGCGTTTCGTAGCCCAGGCGATATTGGCCCTCTTCGGGCGGCAAGGTCGGGTAATAATGCTCGGCCAACAGGTTCATCACGGCCTTAACTGTTTTATAAGGATAGATTGCTTCCGGACGGTTAAGGTCTACCCCGCACTTTTCCAACATCATCACCTTGATCTGGGGGTCATCGAAGCAATTCTTGGCCTTACAGGTCGCTTCCAAAACTATATACTTTTGAGTCCAGCCTTCCTCAAGTTGCTCATTGCGCATTGTAGTTTGCCGTATCTAGTTTACTCTTCCCAAAAGGGTAGTACCAATCCTCGTTTTTGCAATATCTCACGCAATTGTAGCATAGCGGTGTAGGTAGGCGTCACGTAAAGTGTTTCGCCGGGAGCGAGGTCGGCCAGGGCGGAATCCAGGGCCGGGCCGATCTCTTCTTGCCACTTGATCCGGGCCGGTTCGATCCCGGCATATTTCAAGCGGTTTGCCATATCAGTCGCCCGTAAGCCGCCGGTCATCACCTCGGCCACCCGGCCCTCCAGCACCTCAAAATCTACATCCCACAGCCAGCTAACATCGCGGCCATCGGCGTACAAATCGTTGATCACTACCAGTAGCTTGAGGCTGGTGTCCGGTTCGCCGGTCAACATCCGCAGGACTTCGTTAAAACCGACCGGGTTCTTGACCAGAGCCAGCAACAGTTCTTTATCATCGCCCAGCCTGATCCGCTCGATCCGCCCGAAAGCGGACTTGAACTCTGCCATTCCGCGCTCGACGTGTTGGGATGCCAGGCCCAGCGAAAGGGCCGCCGCCGCCGCACCTGCCGCATTATAAATATTGTAAAGTCCCGGCACGCCCAGCCTGAGGTTTAGCACACCGTTCGGCGTGACAAGCTCGAATTCGGAACCACCTGTACCGTGCAGGCGCACTTCGCGGGCCAAAAAATCAGGTGTAGGACGGCGAAAATCACAATTCGGGCAATGGTAGTGACCCATGTGTGAAATATAAATCGCATCGTAGATCAAGTCAGCCCCACAGACGATACACCTGGCGGCATCGGCGGCGTGCGGCAATTCGGCCAGGGCTTGCGGCTGGCTATCCAGCCCAAAAAAGACCGTCTTGACTCCGGCGGGGGCGAACCGAGCGAGGTAAGCCAGGGAAGGATCGTCCGCATTTAGCACCAGGGTTGTACCGGGTGTCAACGTTTTAATCGTTTCCACCCAGCGTTTACGAATCGTATCAATTTCGCCATAGCGATCAAGCTGGTCGCGGAAAAGATTGTTAATCAAGATCAATTTAGGTTTGATTTCGGCCTGGGCCTGGGGAAAAGCCGCCTCGTCTACCTCGAACAAACCCATATCCGCCTCGACTCGCCCGCCGAGTGAAACCTGGCTCAACAGAGTTGAGGTTAGCCCTCGGATCAAGTTCGAGCCGCTTCGGTTGTTGACGATTTTAAGTCCGGCCTGCGTCAGGATCGTGGCAAAGAGGCGGGTAGTAGTGGTCTTGCCGTTAGTTCCGATCACCATCGCCGAACCCGCCGGAAGCCGGGCGGTCAGACCGCGCAAGATATGCGGATCGAGCTTCGAGGCTACTAACCCCGGAAAAGCCGTGCCGCCTCGCCCGGTACGGTGCAGAATTTCAAGTAGAGTCTTGCCAGTCGCAATCGCTAAGGTCTGTCGCAAAAATAACTCCTGAGAGATTATAGCTATCACCATACTGAGAGCTATCAGGTTTAAAACTTGTGGTACAGAATACGGCCACAGCTAGGGCAGTTGACGATCTGGTTGCCGCCCTTGATCTCACGCTGCTTTGCCATCGGTAGCTCGACCCGGCATTTGCCGCAGGTCTTGCCGTTCAGGACTTCGGCCACCGCCACGCCCGCTCTTTGCTGGCGTATCTTCTCATACACCGGCATGTCGGGCGGCATGACCATTTTAGCACGTTTCTCCCGCTCGATTTTGAGGTTGCCACTTTCGCTTTCCAGCCGGATACGCTCTTCGCGGTAAGCTTTGGTGGCTCTGTCCCATTCGGCTTCGGTAGCCGCTCCTTTTTCTTTGGCCTCCTTGAAAGCTTTTTCGGCTCCTTCGAGAACTACCATTGCTTCCACAGTTGCGTCGTCGGTTTCTTTCTTGCGCTGGCGGTAAGTGGCAATTTCGGTCTGAGCCGAAGCCATTTCCTTCTGACCCTTGATCTGTCCACCGTAAAGCTTTTGTTCCAGGTCGTTGGCGTGGCCTTCTTGCTGTTGAGCGGTCGCTTCCAGTTCACGCTGCTTCGAGCGGGCCGTTACATAATTCTTTTCGGCCTCGGCAGTGGCTTGCCGGGAGGCTTCGATAGCCGAAGTATCGGCCAGATTGCGGTCAATGTTAGTAATCGAAGTGTTAAGAGTATCAATCTTCGAGTCGGTCTGCTGCAACTCCCATAGCACGCTAACACGGCTCATTTAGCTAATTACCTTTCTCCATTTTCACTTACTATTTCCAGTTACTTCACTTATTGCTTTCACTTATTTTGTATTTCCTTCGCTCGGCGTCTCCTGAGTAAATTCCAGGGCAATCTCGGTTTGAGCAACCAGCTTTAGGCGCAACTCGGACATCGAGATCAGTTTTTGGGCCAGATTGAGGCTGGTTCCGTGGCGTACATCCATTACCAGCACACCTTTACTGAAATCGGTGACAATTACGTGCGTGACTTCTTCCAGGCTACGGACGACTTTTTCCATCACCAGGGGAGAATAGCGGCCTTGCAGGTTCGAGACGGTTATTTTGGTTACGCGGGTTTCCCCGACATCGGCTCCCTGGCGCGAGGACAAAGGCGGAGGCCGCAAGGGAAAAGCCTGGAAATCCAGCCTACCCGTAGCGCGGCGGCGAAAAGCGGCCCCTTCTTCCGGCGAAGGTGTAACAATGTTTTCCATCAAAAACCGTTCGGAAGGTTCATCCACCGGCGGCATAAAAACCGAAGGAGGAGTGTCCGAGCGGGCAATAGTTGGATTTTCAGTCAAGGAGGCTCCCGGCGGAGTAACGGGCTGCGCCTCGAAACGCACCGCGTTATCCGGCCCGATCTTGCCGATCAGGGGTGCGGGATCGCGAGGCGGGGTGGGGTTATCGTTCAGATTGGCGACTTCCATCTCGCCCGCTTCCAGCAGTTCTTCCAGGGTTAGCGGGCCAAATTCATCGTCCGCCCCAAATTCATCGTCGGCATCGAAAAGGAAAGCATTGCTCGGCTTGACCTCCATCAAAGGCGAAACCGTCTCGACCGGACGGGCAGGCGGAGGAGGAGTCTCGAAAGGAGGCGACGCAGGTTTCGGTTCTGAAACTGCCGGTGCTTCCAGTGGAGGCGTTTCGATGGCATCCGCGCTGGCCCGCATCTGGGCTACTAGCCGACCTAGCGGAGCCGGACGGCGCGGTGGGGTGTAACCGGGCGCAAACTGGATCGTATTCGAGGGTGGCGGTGTCATAGCGTCCAGGCCAAGCTGCACGCCAAGCTCTTTCAGGGCGGCCCGTTCGTCCGGTTGCGGTTCGTTTGCCGTGGCTTGGTCTACCGGGGGCGGGGAAATAGGAGGAGGCCGCCGCTTGCCAGGGCGAGTACGTCCGCCAATAGTGGAAGGTGTTTCGATAACTCCTTCGACAGGCTGAGCTTCCTCTCCCTCTGGCGGAGGCGGCAAGGGGCGGCGTCTACTCAGGATTTGCTGTACGCGCTGCTCGGTGCGGGCGCGTCGCTGGCGATCCCGCGTCTTTTCAACCGGCAGAGCTTCCAGGGTTGGCGTAGGCGGGGCCGCTTCAGTCTCCACAGGTGGCTCCGGGGTCGCCGACGAGGGCAGGCGATTATTAAAGATGTCGCTCAAATCGCCGTGCGAAACCGGGGCTAGGGTCGTCACCTCCAGCCTTTCGTCGGGCGATTCGGATGGGACCGATTGCTGAGGGCTGGCTACTACCGGGCTACCACCAGGGAGGCGCGGAGTTGGGGCATCGCCAAAGTCCTGGAGACTGCCGGGAATAGAAGGCTCGTCCAGTGTAGCCGGGTCAGCATTTTCAAGCTGGAAAATCGGCACTTCGCCTTGCGAGTCTACCGCCTCGTTCTGGAACGAAGCCGGAGTGTCGCCTTTGCGCTGCCCTTCGCGCTTTTCCAGCCAGAACGCAAAACCGCCTTCGGTATTCACCGCGTCCGAACGGCTGCGGTAAAAAGCCTGCAAATCACGCCGGGCTTCTTCCAATTGCACCTTCAATCGCTTGATTTCCAGTTGCAAGGCTTCGCGCTCGGCCTGCGCCTGAGCTTTCCAGGCTTCCGAGCTATATTGTAGCGCGATCCGGCGGGCTTCTTCTTCTTCGTAAGAGCGGCGACTCTCTTTAACCTGATCGTCCAGTTTGAGCTTTTCCAGCCGTAACCCTTCGACTTCTTCTCGCAAGCGGTCTCGCTCGACGATGATCTCGCCACTGGTGCGGCGAGCCTCTTGTTCGACTCGCTGCTTTAGTTCGCTCAGAGTGCTGATCGCCTCGACGATATGCTGGGTCATGGCCGCGTCCAGCGAGGCATAAATCGCTACGCGCTCGTGCGACCACTGGCTCAGGTCGGGGTCTAAAGCATCTAACCCTTCAATATTGACAGGGGGAATCAAAGGCGGCTCGATCTGGCCGGGTGGTGGAGTGGTGGGCCGTGTGCGGTTTTCGCTCGTCATAAATTCCGACCTACTGAAACAAAAGCCATTTTCGGTGGCTCCGGCTACATAGAGTTGTCCGACGTCTGGATTAGCCTTCAAATTATACTATCTATGTCAAACTTTTGCCTGTTAAACAGCTCACTTTTAGCTCTAATTCGAGGGAAGGACTAGAAAAAAAAGCCGGATTATGGTAAAATGTACTACAGTAGAAGCTTCTTGTGACTATCAGTGGGGAAGAGCAAACGCCGTCATATTCGGGTTGTAAGCGGCAAACTATTGTTATTGTTTAATTTAGACGAAGCTTCTGGAGGCAAATAGCCATTTATGGCCGAGATAAGCTGGTTGGGGCATTCCTGTTTTCGAGTGCGAGCGCGGGAAGCCACCATCGTAACCGATCCTTATAATAAACGCCTGGGCTACGATTTTGGCAAGCCACGGGCAGACATCGTGACTATTTCGCGCCCTGGCGATGTCTACGGCCACGCCGAAGCCGTCCGAGGTGAACCGCGCATCCTGAGCGGGCCGGGCGAGTATGAGGTCAGCGATGTCTTTGTGACCGGCATCGGCACGTATGCCGACGATAAAAGCGGCAAAGTGCGCGGCAAAAATACCGCTTACATCTTCGAGCTGGAAGGGCTGGTAATTTGCCACCTGGGAGCCATCGGCCAGGTTCCAACCTCGGAGCAGCGCGAGCAAATGAGCAATATTGACGTGCTGATGATCCCGGTCGGCGGGCATATCACTATTGATGCAGCCCAGGCCAGCGATGTAATCAGTGCAATCGAACCGCATATCGTCATTCCCATGCACTACCGTACCGATGTGATGGACTTCGACCTCGACCCTGTAGATAAGTTCGCAAAAGAGATGGGGCTTAGCGACATCTCACCGCAGGAGAAACTTAATCTCCGGCCAAGCGATTTGCCGGAAGGTACAAAAGTAGTGATACTGGATTACAAAAATCAGTATAAATAAGACTAAGGAGGCGGGCCTAAGGCCCGCCTCCCCCTTTTTACGGGGGAGGAACAGGTAAGAAAGATGCCAAAATATATATTTGTCACGGGCGGGGTGGTTTCGTCGGTGGGTAAGGGTATTACGGTCGCCAGTATCGGGCGATTGCTCAAAAGTCGGGGGATTAGCGTTCGCATCCAGAAGCTCGATCCTTACTTAAATGTAGACCCCGGTACGATGTCGCCCTACCAGCACGGCGAGGTTTTCGTGACCGACGACGGAGCCGAAACCGACCTCGACCTGGGCCACTACGAACGCTTTATTGACGAAAACCTTAGCCGGGCCTCCAACACTACCACCGGCCAGGTCTACAGTGCCGTGATCGCTAAAGAGCGACGGGGTGATTTTCTGGGCGGTACAATTCAAGTTATCCCGCACATCACCAATGAAATCAAGGCCCGCATCGGCAGCGTAGCCCGGCAGGGCAACCCGGAAGTGGTGATCGTCGAAGTCGGCGGCACGGTCGGCGATATTGAGGGACAGCCTTTCCTTGAAGCAATCCGCCAGATGCGTAAAGACGCCGGACGCAACAATGTGCTGTACATCCACCTGACCCTTCTGCCGGTAATTTCACCCACCAACGAACTCAAAACCAAACCGACTCAGCACAGTGTGAAGGAACTTCGCTCCATCGGCATCACCCCGGACGTGATTGTGATGCGGGCCGATGGCGAAATACCCGACGATGTGCGGGCGAAGGTGGCTCTTTTCTGCGATGTAGATATGGAAGGCTGCGTGCCAATGCCAACGGTCAGCAGCATCTACGAAGTGCCGCTTATACTGGAAGAATTCGGGTTAGGCAAATATATCTGCGAACGATTGGGCTTGCACCAGCGCGAACCGGAACTGGACGAATGGCGCGAACTGGTGCGGCAGATCAAGAAGAGCAAGCGCACGATTAAAATTGCCCTGGTTGGGAAATATGTCGCCTTGCACGACGCCTACCTGAGCGTAGCGGAAGCCCTTTCGCACGGTGGCCTGGCGCACGATGTGGGCATCGAAATTGACTGGATTGACTCGGAAGAGTTCGAGCATGATGACGGCCACAAACGAGCCATCGAACGACTGCGCGGCGCACACGGCATCGTCGTGCCGGGCGGCTTTGGCGACCGGGGCATTGAGGGTAAGATTGTGGCGGCCCGCTATGCCCGCGAACACAATATTCCTTACCTGGGGCTATGTTATGGAATGCAAATGGCCGTGATCGAGTTCGCCCGGCATGTCGCAAACCTGCCCGAAGCCAACACGACCGAAGTAGACGGACGCTGCGTTGACCCGGTTATTGACGTGATGCCCGACCAGCGCGACATTGCTGACCTGGGCGGTACGATGCGCCTCGGCCTTTATCCCTGCCACCTGACGCCCGATACCAAAACGGCGGCGGCTTACGGCGGGGCCGAGGTAGTGCAGGAGCGGCATCGCCATCGCTTCGAGTTCAACAACGCTTACCGCGACCGCCTGACTACGGCGGGCCTGGTGCTGAGTGGTCTTTCGCCGGATGGCCGTCTAGTCGAAATTATCGAGCTACCCGACCATCCTTTCTTCGTGGGGACGCAGTTCCACCCTGAATTCAAGTCGCGGCCCAACCGCCCGCACCCGCTTTTCCGCGATTTCATCGGCGCGGCAAGCCGGGTGATTCACGAAGGCGAACAACGCATCCTGCCCCTGGAAGAGCAAGAATCCGAAGCCGCGCCGAAGGTCGAACGCGAACGAGTAATGGTTTAATCAAAGCAAACCAGGAGGAGATGAGAGCAAAAATGTTCATTTTTGCTCTCATCTCCTCCTATAAATTATGAGCGAATTTAACGACAAAGTACACGAAATCGTCCGGCGCATCCCACGCGGGCGGGTAATGACTTACGGGCAGATTGCGGCCCTGCTGGGTGTGCCGCGAGGGGCGCGGGCGGTGGGTTGGGCTTTGCACTGGGTGGTCGAGGATAAAGAAGTGCCTTGCCAGCGCGTGGTCAACCGTTTCGGGGGTCTGGCGGCAGGTTATGGCTGGGGTGGGCAGGTGGCGCACCGGGCCGATCTGGTAGCCGAAGAAGTCGAGGTACGCGAAGATTTTACAGTTGACCTCGCCCGCTACCAGTGGTGGCCTCAGGAACACGAACTACCCGACCTGCAACTTTCGGTTTACAAGCAGGTCGAACTAAACGAGATGCTGCCCTTTAGCCGCGAACGCCTTTCGCTACCTCGTCCTAAAAACCGCCGCTCCCCACTTTGAAGCAGCTTAAGGTGTGGGAACAGTTTTTACACGGCCAAAGATTGTAAGAAATTTCACACGAAATCCCCTTTTGTGCTTGCATGGCTCCAAACGATATGTTATACTTTTCACGGTAAGAAGTGAGGAAAGAGTCGCAAAGCAGACGCGTCCAGGCAAGCAATCGCCCGGCGCAAGCAAGAGCGGCTTCGGACTGTGTTAGGCTGGCTGCTCACTTCCGAATAAAGATCGGATGCTGCGCGTAGCTTCTTGGGTTTTCTACCTCATTTCCTCACCAGGGCAACCTGCTCTTAGTTGCACCCTTTGTTCTGGTAACACTAAAAAAAGCACCACCCAGCCGTAAGGCTGTTCGGCAATTGAATAAATGATCGCACCGATTGGGTCTCGAAGGCAATGGCGACTGACGGAGAAAAGCGGGACGAAGAAAAAAAGAAGGCCAGCACCTTCCGAAGCCTGTCCGCCGAACTAGGCGGCCTGGGTTTTAGTGTGGTTTTCTTTGTAATAATCGGGGTAGTGCTGGATAGCCTGTTAAAAACGGCTCCACTTTTTATCCTGCTTGGGGTCTTTTTTGGCCTGTTTAGTTTAGTCTATTTTATGTATCGGCTGGTCAAGAACAGTTAGCGGCCTTTTAAAATCGAGTTCCAAGAAACAATGACAAGTAAGCGACGGAGAAAATACTAAAGTGGAAAGTGGAATTCACGTTAGTCTGACCCCAGAGAATATCAACCTGTTTGGCCTCTCTATATCCAACAGCTTTTTTACCATGATCGTCGTTATGGTGTTGCTGGTGATCCTGATGCTGAGCGCGTTAGCCCGCCCCAAACTGGTGCCGGGCCGCTGGCAAGCTTTCTGGGAACTGCTGGTTGAGTCCATGCTGAATACGGTTGAAAATAGTATGGGCCGCACCCGGACTGCTCGGATGCTCTTTCCCCTGGTGGCGACACTGTTCATTTTCATCCTGTTTGCTAACTGGTTCTCGATTTTGCCCGGCATCGGCACTATTGGCTATCCCGAAGTTGAGGTTTCTTCGGCAGGGGACAAGGTAACAGTAAGCAGCGCGACAAGATACGCCCTACTTGTTAGCGACACTTCGACATACCAGGGAGCCAATACCAGCAGTCCGATCCCTAACAAAGGGCTTAAAAGCGGTGAGGCGGTGCGAATCGAGCGGGTAGAAAACGGTTTTGCTGAGATCGAGTTGATCTCGGAGAAAGTTTTCACCAACGACGCCAAAGCCTGGGATAAAGCTAAAGAGGAAATCAAGCCCGAAGAAGGCGGCGTCCGAGGCTTCGTGCCGGTCGGGGCGTTGCAAGCCGGAAAACTGCAAAGCTTGATCGTGCCGCTCTTCCGGCCCCCGAACGCCGACCTGAACATGACACTGGCGATGGCTCTGATTGCCGTGATTACGGCTAACGTTGTAGCGATCTCCTTGCACGGGTTGGGTGGCTGGATCAAAGAATTCTTCCCCAAACCTTACGTGCTGGATATTTTGTTGACGCCAATCGAGATCGTCGGCCAGTTTGCCCGCGTCGCTTCGCTGACTTTCCGGCTTTTCGGCAATATCTTTGCCGGTGAAGCGTTGCTGGCAGTTATTCTAACGATTGCGGCCCCGGCCCTGGTTATTTTTCTGGCAATTGAAATGTTCTTTGGCTTCATTCAAGCTCTGGTCTTTGCTTCGCTCACTACAGCCTACCTGACCCTGGCGGCGATAGGTCTGGGTGAAGATGAAGGACACGGACACAGCGGTGAAGACCACGCTGACGAGCAAGGACACCACGAGGCAGGGGACATGCTCACCAAGTACCCCTCCGAAAGCACGGCCAAAGAGCGTGAAGCAGTCGGCACGATGTAAAGAACCGAAAGGTTGTAAAGTTTTAGCTTGAGGCAGGAAACGACGGCTCGGTAGCGTCACAAGAGCCAGGAGGCAGGTCAATAATACCCAGGCAGGCCAGCCAAAACCTACCCAGGTCAATCTCTCAATTAAATTTTAATGCTCAGGCTACCGCCTCTGTGCGAGTAGGTAGCTCATTCAAGGAGGTCTCACAGAATGTACGATATAGTTACGGCTGTATTGCGCGATGTAGTAGCTCAGACAACTACGACTGCCGCGCCGCTAAATCTCAAACCGTTGGGCGCAGGTCTGGCAATCGGTCTGGGCGGGGTTGGCCCTGGTGTGGGTATTGGTATTGCCGTGAACGGTGCTTTGCAGGCCATCGGGCGCAACCCTGAAGCGGAAGGCCCGATCCGTACCACGATGATTCTTGGTGCGGCGTTGGCCGAAGCCGTGGCGATTTACGCCCTTCTGATCGGTCTGTTGATCTTGTTCGTTGGCTAGAATCTCCTACTGGCACGCCTCGCTCACGCTCCCGCATTTTAACTGACGTGGGTGAGGTTGCCGGAAGATTTGTTGGCTTGGTAGAGAGAGCCAAGTGTTGAACTTTTGACAGAACAGGAACAATGATTATGCCGCTAACAAGCTGGATATATTTCTCAGTGGTGGCCGCCGAGGGAGACAGCACCAGCAAGAGCATTCCCGATCAGCTAGGCATTAACCTGGGTGGGTTGATCTTTCAGG
>JBBRBE010000061.1:0-31156 GCA_038206175.1 Chloroflexia bacterium | reverse complement strand
GATAAAAATTGCGGTTGAGTGTGATCATCCACTGCTCTTGATGATAAAGCCATTCCAACACCCGGCTCAAATAGCGTAAGAGCCAATCTTGCGGGCCACCGTCTCCCATCTGGTCTTCCTCTACTAGGTATTCGTCTGGATTAAGCAAACCCGCTTGGGCCGGTTTCAAGTCCTGGATTGACATAGCCTTACTTCCCTCCTGCCTTACCTCCTTACGCCCAGTTCAATTGTACCCCACTCTGGCTCTCCCTGCTACTGCTAGCCTCAGTAGAGCCGATTGAGCGGTTTAGAACTTTGTAGCCGTCGGACTGCTATTCTACCTCCGTCGGCGTGGCAGGCTTTTCTAGGCGGAACCAGAAGAAGTTGTGCGGGCCGAGGGTGAAGAAGTAAGGCAGTTCGCCAATCGGCGGGAAACGGGTTTCACCGATCATTTCTACCGGCGTCCAGCCTTTGTAGGCCGACAGGTCTAGCTCGACCGGCTGGGCGAAGCGCGACAAATTGTTGATAATCAGCACTTGCTGGTCTTCGTAGCAACGGGTGTAGGCCAGGATTTTCGGATTTATCGGGTCGAAGAAATTGATGTCGCCCCGGCTAAAGACGGTATACTGCTTACGAATACGGATCATCCGCTTCATCCAGTTCAGGAGGCTGGATTGGGTGCGAAGCTGTGCCTCGACGTTGTTAGCCTGATAGCCGTACACCGGGTCGGCAATCAGAGGGCTGTAGAGTTGAGCGTAATCGGCCCGCGAGAAACCGGCGTTGCGGTCGTTGCTCCATTGCATCGGAGTACGCACCCCGTCCCGGTCGCCCAGGTAAATATTGTCGCCCATTCCCAGTTCGTCGCCGTAGTAGAGGATCGGCGTGCCGGGCAAAGTAAACAAAAGGCTGTTGACCAGTTCGATCCGCCGCCGACCGTTGTCCAGCAGGGGAGCCAACCGCCGCCGGATGCCGATGTTAATCTTCATGCGGGGATCGGTGGCATATTCGTAGTACATATAGTCGCGCTCTTCGTCCGTGACCATTTCAAGGGTTAACTCGTCGTGGTTGCGGAGGAAAATACCCCACTGGCAAGAAGCTGGAATCTGGGGTAGCTGGTTGATAATGTCAATAATCGGGCGGCGTTCTTCCCGGCGCACGGCCATAAAAATACGCGGCATGAGCGGGAAGTTAAACGACATGTGGAACTCGTCGCCTTCCCCATCGCCAAAATAAGGCAAGAGATCGGTTGGCCACTGGTTAGCCTCGGCCAGCAGCACCCGTCCGGTGTAATGCCGGTCAATGTAACGGCGCATTTGCTTGAGATAAGCGTGTGTTTCGGGCAGGTTCTCGCAATTCGTTCCCTCGCGCTCGAAAAGATAGGGTACCGCGTCGGCCCGAAAGCCGTCAATACCTATATCTAGCCAGAACTTCATCACTTTCAAAATCGCTCGTTGCACTTCGGGGTTCTCAAAATTTAAGTCGGGCTGGTGGCTGAAAAAGCGGTGCCAGTAATATTGCTGTGCTACAGAATCCCAGGCCCAGTTAGATTTCTCGGTGTCGGTGAAAATTATCCGAGCATCCTGGTAGCGTTTGTCGGTATCGCTCCAGACGTAGTAGTCGCGCTTGCGTGGATCGGTCGAGCGGCGGGCTTCCTGGAACCAGGGATGTTGATCGGAGGTATGGTTAATCACCAGGTCGGCCAGCACCCGAATTCCGCGTTTGTGGGCCGCTTTCAAAAACCGCTTAAAATCGTCAATCGTGCCATAGTCCGGGTGAACTCCGCAATAATCGGCAATATCATAACCGTCATCTTTGCGCGGCGAGGGAAAGAAAGGCAGCAGCCAGATACAGTTGATGCCCAGGTCTTCCAGATAATCCAGTTTCTCAGTCAAACCTTTAAAATCACCGATGCCATCGTTGTTGCCATCAAAGAACGCTTTTACATGTAGTTCGTAAATAATCGCGTCTTTGTACCAGTAGTTATCCTGTGTCGTGCGCTCTTGCACTCCAAATCCTCCACTTCAGGTTTAAGTTAAAATAGGAGTTTTGCCTGGGTCATAGCAATGCTGCTCATTCAGGCATTGTTTCGTTAAGACCGCCGAGGAGTACAACAGGTGGCCCACCTGTTGTACTCCTCGGCGGTCTGCCCGACGAAAATCCCTATGCTTATTCGATCTACAACTCACTGTCAGAAAGACATTCTAAACTTGCCCGCGCCTTAGTGCAAATTTTGTTCTAGCAACCGGCGATTAGAGCCTAAAAAGTATGTCCGCAAGTTCTGGCTGGCCTCCAGTTTCTAACCGCTACTTTTGTTTGAGCCATTCGTCGGCGATCACAACTTGCGACTCGATGCTACTGCGCCGCCAGGAACGCCACAACAGGTAGGTAAAAACCGCACCTACTCCGGCGATTGCGGCGACGCGGGTGCTGGTCGGTAGCGCATAGGCGCGGGCCTGATTTTGGGGCAAGGGATAGGACAAAGGCCGGGGAGCCGAAGTTTGCAGGCTGTCAGGCTGGGTGGGAGCCTGAGCGGGCGGGGAGCCTGGATTTTCTTTGACTTCTTCCGCCGCCGGATTGGTTGCCAGGGCGGGTTGGCCGGTGTTGGGTGGCGTGCCTCCGGCGGCAGGAGTTGCGACGACTTGTCTGGGCTGGTCGCCGTTTCGTATCACGGTGGGGGTACTCAGGCCACTGCCGATCTGAGCTTCTACCCGGCCCGCCGGGGTCGCCTCTTCTGCCGTGGCTTGCTCGGTTACGATCTTTTGCAATTCGGATGGCTCGTCGTGGAGGGCCGTTTGCGGCGTTGTGCCTCCTTCGGCGCGGCGGTTGGCATATTCCGAAGCTGGAATGACCTTAATGCCTTCCGGGATCGCAGCGTCCGGTTCCGTTGTATCGCGTCCGGCTTCGATAATCGAGAGCGGCGAGAGGAAGGAGTCCGGCACACTTTGCGGATTTTCGAGGGCTTGTTGAGCTTTTTGCATTTCCGGCGGGCCTTAACGATTGGACATATCTTGTGGAGTTAAGCCTTCGGTTGGGTGTGAAACCGGCTTGACCAGGGGCGTAACGGCTTCGTCCTGCACGTAATCCGCGACGCGATCCTGGGCCGCCGCACGTTCCTGGTCAGGATCGGCCAGAGCCAGCAGGTCGTCCGGGCTGACCGAGATTTCTTTTTCAAACAGGGCTGCTCCCAGCGCATCGGCCAGTTTATTCAGGGTGTTGAGGCTGGCAACCGGCTGACCCACCTCCAAAAGTGCGATAATTTCTTGATCGACATCCGAGCGCAAACCTAGTTCGTGCTGGCTGATCCCCGCTTCCTCCCGTAACTCCTGTAACTTGTTCATCCGCTCCTCACTCCTTCGTAACCTTCGGTTTTCTGGCTGGTTTGTTTTAGGTTTGTTTCTTTGTAACTGTTCACCCAGCCTCGCTGCTGTCACACCCGTAGGGCGTGACAGGGCTGAATAGTTACGTTTCTTTTATCATTTATAATCGAAATCAGGCTGGTCGCCGGCTAGCCCTGTTAAATTCAGGCTAATACTCTTTGCAAGCCCTTGACCGGGATCGGAACCCAGGTCGGGCGGTTATTAAACTCGTAATTAAGCTCGTAAAAAGCTTTCTCTAGCTCAAACACTTTGAGAGCCTGCTCTAAAGCCTCTTTGGATTGTGGCAAGAAACAGGCCCCCGTGCCGTGGCTTGTCGCCTCGAAATAGCCCGCCAGGAACGCCGACCTTGCCATTTCTTCCCAGGCTAAGGCCCATTTTTCCAGCCCGGCCAGGCGTGCCTCGCGTTCGGCCAGACCTTCGGGCTGGAAGCGAACATCTGCTGTGGCTTCCCGCGCCTCGTTTTGAGCCTCGAACAGTCCGGCAAAAGCCGCATAATTGTAAGAACGGAGCATTCCGGCGACATCCTTCAATGGACAATTCTTAGCCCGGCGTTCGGCCAGAGGGCGGGCCGGTTCTCCCTCGAAATCGAGAATTACAAAATCTGAGCCGGTTTTCAATACCTGCCCCAGATGATAATCGCCGTGGAAGCGGATTTTACAGACCTGACTGTTTTCGAGGCTGGAAAGCGCACCCACCAGCTTTTGATAATCGGCTTCGTGAGCCGCTACTTCCTCTAGCCCTTTCCGCACCGCTTCGGGGTATTTATCAAGCTGCCCGCCGATACTTTTAACCGTCTGGCTGATGCGTTGGCTAATACTGGTTTGCCACTCCGCCACATCTGCGGCTTCTATCGGTACGGGTTTGAACTGAGGATCATCGGTTTGGGAAGCCAGGGCGTTATGCAATAGGCCGGTAATTTCACCCAGCCGCAGAGCCGCGTTACCGTAGGCTCCGCTATACTCGACCACCCGGCGCGGGCTGGGAGTTTCCTTCGCGTGCGGCATCACGGCCTTAAAATAATCTTTCAAGCGCGTCAGAGCATCCACATAGCCGTCGCCTTCGTTCTGGACGAAATCCTGCAAGGCGGCAATTGAAATCGTTTCACCTTTTTCGCTTTCGTACTCGACATAACCAGCGAGAGCCGGAACATACTTAAAATCCGTCGCGGTAGTAAGGTAACGTGGGATTTCCAGATCGGGGTTCTGGCCGACCGCCAGTTTACGAAAGCCTTTGAGGATCAATTGACCGTTGTAAATGGCCGACGAATTGCTTTGCTCGCTGCTGATTCGCTTGATCGTCTCGACCTGACGGTTTTGCAGGTGGCCCGCCACGGCTCGGAAAGTATAGCGGCCCTTCTCGGACAGCAGCGTTCCGCCGTCGTAAATCTGCTGGTAGAGAAAACGGCAAAAGTCGTCGTCCCCAAAAGCATCGTACAGCGCGACCGAACTCAGACGGCTCAAATCCAAACCGTTTGTAGCAAAACCTCGGAAGTCTATGACCGTGCCTTTGCCTATTTGGGTGGCTTCGTCGCGGGGTCGCAACACCAGCGGCAGATGATAAAGCTCTGGCTCTCCTGTGGCAAAATCTAGCTGTAGCAGCGTGATGGCGGTCGGAGCAGCCAGAGCCTCCAGGACTAAGAAATCTACCAGCGATACGGCCTGGATAGTCCGGCTTTTACTGCCAAACCAGCGTTGTTGCCCAAAATACTGCGGCGGAATCGTCTGGATCACTCCGGCTAGATTCTGGCGGAGCCAGACGGCGGTCAGCACTTCCTCAATTTTCTCTCTAGTCTTTTCATTTTCAGTGGTTCCAAGCTCGTCCATGCCTTCTCTTCTTTCCTTAGAATGTCAGAAGAATGTCAAAATGACTTTATCTTCCTGCCTCATAGCCTGCTCGATATTATAGTATAATCTGCTCAACCTAACTAACAAGTAACGTGCCAGGGGAACTGATCTTGCTAAAGCTATAGCATGGAGATGTAGGAGCAGGCAAGCAAGAGCAACGAGAAGTGAGATATGACAAGCCAAATTTTTAGCGAAAGCAAACAAATTATTATCGAACGCGTCACGCCTGAACTCGACGGCGGGCGTTACCCGGTCAAGCGGGTAGTCGGTGATTGTTTCGAGGTGCAAGCCGACATTTTTCGAGACGGCCACGACTTGATCGCGGCGGCCCTGCTGTACCGGCCCGTCGGAGGCGAGTGGCAAGAAGTACCCCTCCTCAAGTTCGACAACGACCGCTGGAGAGGCGAATTTCCGTTGCACACTCTGGGGCGTTACCAGTATACTATCGAAGCCTGGAACGACCGTTTCGGTACCTGGTTGCACGATATGGAAAAGCGCGTCCAGGCCGCCCAGGTCGCCGACAGCGACGTGCTAGAAGGGGTGGCTCTGGCCGAGGAAAGCCGGTCCAGGATGCCCGAACAATTTGCCGTCTTGATCGGCAAGTTCCTGGCACGGCTGCAAAACCTGCCTGACCCACTGGAAGCCGGAAGGCTTTTCCTGAACGATCAAGCCAGCCAGATTATCGCAACCTACCCTGACCGCTCGGAACCAGCCAGCTATGCCACTCTGGAAATTACCGTAGACCCTCTGCGGGCGCAATTCTCGGCTTGGTACGAACTCTTTCCGCGCTCCCAGAGCCGTGTGCCGGGCCAGGTTGGAACATTCCGCGATGTGATCGAAGGCTTGCCCCGCATTGCCACGATGGGTTTTGACGTGCTGTACTTGTCCCCGATTCATCCGATTGGTCGTTCCAACCGCAAAGGGCCAAACAATACCCTTGAGGCCGGGCCGAACGACCCCGGTTCGCCCTGGGCGATTGGAAACGAGAACGGCGGGCATAAAGCTATCGAGCCAAGCCTGGGAACTTTCGAGGATTTTGCCGATCTGGTGAAAGCTGCCGACGAACACGGCCTTCAGCTTGCCCTCGATTTTGCAATCCAGTGTTCGCCCGACCATCCTTACGTCAAGGAACATCCCGAATGGTTCTTTGTACGCCCCGATGGTACGATCAAGTACGCCGAAAACCCACCCAAGAAGTACCAGGATATTTACCCCATCAATTTCTACTGCGAGAACCGCGAAGCTCTGTGGAACGAGCTAAAGAGCATTGTAGAGTTCTGGATCGAGCGCGGAGTGCGCATCTTCCGGGTAGATAATCCGCATACAAAGGCTTTTGCGTTCTGGGAATGGTTGATCAGCGACATTAAAACTCGCTACCCTGAAACGCTTTTCCTGGCCGAAGCTTTCACCCGGCCCAAGATCATGCGGCTACTGGCGAAGGCCGGGTTCAGCCAGTCTTATACTTATTTTACCTGGCGCAATACGCGGGCCGAACTGACCGAGTACCTGACCGAACTAACCCGGAGCGAGATGCGGGAATATTACCGGGGCAACCTGTGGCCGAACACGCCGGATATTTTGCACGAAGCCCTCCAACAGGGCGGCCTTCCGGCATTCAAGTCGCGGCTGGTGCTGGCGGCCACCCTTTCTACTGTTTATGGGGTGTATAGCGGCTACGAACTGAGCATCAACACGCCGGTCCGCCCCGGTTCGGAAGAATATTTGAATTCGGACAAATATCAGGTAAACTATTACGACTGGTCGCAACCTCATTATCTGGGCGATTACATCCGGCGGATCAACCAGGGTCGCCAGAATAACAGGGCTTTGCAGCTTTACGACAATCTGCACTTCCACGACACGGGCCAGAACGAACAAATCATGGCCTACAGCAAATGGACGCCCGAAAAGGATAACGTGGTGCTGGCCGTAGTGAACCTCGACCCGCATAACGTGCAAGAGACCTGGATCGGGGTACCTTACTGGGAGTGGGGCATCGAGGCAAACGAGCAATATCTGGTGACAGACCTCCTGACCGATACGACTTACACCTGGCAGGGGGAGTACAATTATGTCCGGCTCGATCCCAATCTACAACCAGCTCACCTGTTCGTCGTTTCTAAAATAGTCCAATAATCCAGGACACAAGTTTAGCTACCCTTTCACGTTCAGCGTGCCGGTGTAGTTAGAATTAAGAGAAAAAGATGACGGAATTAGCTAATCGCGCTCTGTTAAAGCTTGGGCCGGAAGCGGTCGCGGCGATTGTAAACGGTTATGTGGGTGAACCGTTTGAGATTCTGGGGCCGCATTTCTTCGAGGTGGAAGGTCAGAAAGTCTTGGTAATCCGGGCTTTCTTGCCCACTGCCCGTGACGCTTCGGTCTTGTCCGGCGATAAATCCTACCCGATGGAAAAGACGCACCCGCAAGGGCTGTTTGAGGCTGTTATCGAAAAGCCGCCCGCTGATTTCACCTACAAAATTGCCGAGGTGGACTACCAGGATAAGCGCACCGAGATTTACGATGCGTATTCTTTCGGCCAAACTCTTACCGATTACGACCGGCACCTGATTAGCGAGGGCAACCATTTTCGGACTTACGAAAAGCTCGGCGCACACGTCAGGACGATCAACGGCGTGTCGGGCGTTACGTTCGCGGTGTGGGCGCCCAACGCCCGGCGCGTCAGCATCGTAGGCAATTTTAACAACTGGGATGGCCGCGCTCTGCCGATGCGCCATCACCCGGCCCAGGGTTTGTGGGAGCTTTTCGTACCGGGCCTGGACGAAGGGACGGTCTACAAGTACGAGATCAAATCAATCTACAATGATTATACCGTCGAAAAGGCAGACCCTTACGGCTTCTTTAGCGAGGTGCGGCCTCGCACGGCTTCGGTGGTGGCCGACCTGGATTCGTATAAATGGAGCGACACCGAGTGGCACGAGAAGGGCGGGCAGGCTAAACGCAACAACCTGCGTGGGCCGGTCTCGGTATACGAGGTGCATTTAGGTTCGTGGAGGCGACGCTGGGGTGCGGCCAGCCACGATGAAAGTTATCTAACCTACCGCGAAATGGCCGAGCAACTGGTAGATTACGTCAAGGGGGCCGGATTTACCCACATCGAGCTTTTGCCAGTCTCGGAGCATCCTTTCGACGGCTCGTGGGGTTATCAAACTATCGGTTACTACGCCGTTACCAGTCGCTTCGGCTCACCTCAGGATTTTATGTACCTGGTTGACCTGTGCCACCAGAATAACATCGGCGTATTTTTGGATTGGGTTCCGGCCCACTTTCCCAAAGACCAGCACGGCCTGGGCTTCTTCGACGGCACGCACCTGTACGAACACGCCGACCCCCGCCAGGGTGAACACGCCGACTGGGGTACGTTTATTTTCAACTTTGGCCGCAACGAGGTACGCAATTTTCTCTTGTCCAACGCTCTTTTCTGGGTGGACAAGTATCATATTGACGGCTTGCGGGTGGATGCGGTGGCTTCCTTGCTCTACCTGGATTACTCCAAATCCGAAGGCGAGTGGGTTCCAAATCAATACGGCGGACGCGAAAATTTAGAAGCAATAGATTTTCTCAAACGCTTCAACGAACTGCTCCACGCCGAGCGACCGGGCGTGCTGACCAGTGCCGAGGATTCGACCGCCTGGCCGATGGTCACGAAGCCGACCTATATGGGCGGACTGGGCTTCGACCTCAAGTGGAATATGGGCTGGATGCATGACATGCTCGATTATATGGAGCAAGACCCGGTTTACCGCCGTTATCATCACAACAGCCTGACTTTCTCGCTGATGTACGCTTTTAGCGAAAACTATATTTTGCCTTTATCGCACGACGAGGTTGTGCATCTTAAACACTCGATGGTGGATAAGATGCCGGGCGACGAGTGGCAAAAATTTGCCAATCTACGCGCCCTCTACGGTTACATGTTCACGCATCCGGGTAAGAAGCTTCTGTTTATGGGCGATGAGTTCGGCCAGCGCAAAGAGTGGAACGAGCGGCAAGCTTTGCAGTGGGAACTACTCGACCAACCCCGGCACCTGGGAATGTTGAAGTTTGTTTCGACCCTCAACCGGCTTTATCAATCCGAAGCGGCCTTGCACGAGGTAGACGACTCGTGGGATGGCTTCCAGTGGCTGGAATTCCGCGATAATGAGAATAGCACCCTCTCGTTCTTGCGCCGGGCCAAAGATACTAACAACGCACTGGTGGTGGCCTGCAATTTCACGCCGCAACCGCGCTACAATTACCGTATCGGAGTCCCAAAGCCGGGATTTTACGCCGAAATTGTCAATAGCGATGCTACCGAATGGGGTGGCTCGAACCTGGGCAACCTCGGCGGCGTCCAGAGCGAGGAATTGGCCTGGGGCGGGCATTTCCACTCGATTAGCCTGACTTTGCCTCCACTGGGTGTCCTTATCTTGCGTAGCCCTAAATAGAGATTATCCGAAATTCTAAAGTAGGGCAAGCCGGGCCTGGATAACTACTACCGAAGTAGTTATCCAGGCCCGGCTTAGTCAATCCCGAAAAGGCGAGACAGTGCCTCGGCGTGCTCGTTCTCGGCTTGTTTAAGCGCGGCCAGGTAACGTCCGGTCGTAGCAAGTGAGGTATGTCCCAGGCGAGCCTGAATTGTACTGACTTTTGCACCGGCATCTTCCATTGCGCGGGCGAAAGTATGCCGCAGCGAGTGGACTTTACTCGTCCCTAGCCGTCGTTCGCATATATCAGCAATCGTCTGGATGCCCAAAGCCTGCCCTTCGTTACGCCGGGAAAGGGAAACCCAGACCGGCGCGCCGGGCGGCAAACCGGCCAGTCCTTGCTTGTAGTAGGTGGAGAGCCAATCAGCCAGTGCGCGGCTAAGAGCCTGTGGAAGACGGTCGGAGGTGGCTTTACCGCCTTTGGTACGCCGCCAGTAAATTATTACACTTGCGCCGTCGAGCTTCAGGTCGCCTCGACGGAGGGCGGCCAGTTCCGAAAGACGCCGTCCGGTTTGGAGAGCTACCGATAGAAGGGCGTAATCGCGCTGACCCACCGGATCGGTTCGGTCAATCGCCGCCAGGTTTATTTTGAGGTCGTTATAGTCCAGGGCGTGCGCGTCCGCATAACTTTGCACCGAACGCCGCTCGACCCGGCTGATCGGGTTCTCGATTTCGAGCAATCCCTGGCGGCGGGCGTAGTTGTAAAAACTCGATAAGATCGCCAGACGCTGGTTATATGTAGTTGGGCTAATATTTTCTTTCGCTTTGGCCGGGTTGGTACTGAGTCCGGCCCAGCGTTGAGCCACGAGCGCAATAACAGTCGGGTTAGGCAGGTCGAGGTCAAGCCCACTTTCCAGGAGGACGGCCCGGAAGCCACCCAGAGTTTCCTGGTAAGCTTTGCGGGTTTTGGCGGAGTTAGAGCGGTTAGATTTGGCCTCAAGCCAGGCAGCGATTGTCATTTCCAGCCGAGCATTACGGGCCTCTGCCTCTGGCGGCAACCCTACCGCTACCAACTCTTGTTTCCCTCCATATTCTGCGTCCAGTGGCGTTTCAATTATACTTATAAGATTTGGTTCTTCTGCGCCCGTCATTCGTTCCCCTTCTTAACAGCCATTTCTTTCGCTCTATCTATCATAACACTACAGAGGACATATTACAACTAATCACTGTTAGTTGTAATATGCACTTATTACAAAATATGATCTCGCACGGCTCTTTTCAAATTGGTACCAGTCAGGATTAAGGGCGACAAGACAAGTTGAAGCTGAGGAAAGGGAAGGGAATGAATAAACGGGGCTTACAACAGGTCAAAGGACGTTTGCCCTTTGACCTGTTGTAAGGATAAACTAAAGCCGGGAATGGACAATGCCTGGCGGCTCGAATAGTAATTTAAGGTTGGTTACTTTCTACCTTTAGCAAAACTTGCGGTTGCCCTTTGTAACCAACCTCAGTTACAATTACTTCTGAATTGACATCCAGCACTACAATTTTGCCTTTGTCCGTGCTACTGGCGTATAGCTGAGTGCTATCGGGGCTACTCAGGACACTGTTGAACTTCCACTCGGCTGCTAACTGACCGGCAGACTTCAAGGTGGCCGTGTCAATCACGCTTAAGCCTTTATTTGCAACCACAAATAGCTTTTTACCATCGGCAGAAACTGTCGCCGTGGCCCACCCCACCGGGCTAGTTCGTTCCTGGCTAAGTGGAACCGCCGTAATAGTTTGAGTACGCCGGATTTCAGGCCAGCTTACCGGACTAATTTCTACCACCTGCCCCAGTACCGGGTTTACTACATATAGTGAAGACCCACTCTGGTTCATTGCCAGGCTCCAGTTCAAAGCGGCTGCCTCGTTTTCCTTGTTCAAAGTAGGTAAATTCAGACAGGCGGCCTGCCGTAATTTGGTGTTAAGGCCGTGGACAAACGGGCCGTGGCTGCTATTACGATAAACTGTAAAGACCCACTCACCGTCGCTACTGATCACTTGTGCTCCGCCGTAACCTTCCATAACCGTTTCTTGCTCGCCTTTCTCCACCACCGGTTCGGCGATCAGCCTGTTTGCAGCTAAATCGTACACTCGCACCTGATACTTACCAGCCCCTCCTGCCGGGTTAGACGCCGGCAAATGTTCAATCAGGAAAAGATTCGTTCCATCGGCGGATACAACGTCATACTCAAATTGGCCGGGCAGTTCCAGCAAACGAGGCGGCGATTCCAAGGCGGAAGTATCGAGAATGGCAAACCGACTGACCGACTGGCGCGGTTGCCGGGATAGCCCTTCACTTAGCACCAGAGTTTTCCCCGATTGCGATAATCCACCCAGGCGACTACCACTATCTATCAGGGGCAATTTGAACTGGCCGTTAAAGGTGGTCGAGCGCAGCGTAGAACCGTCGCTCAGGTTTAAGGCGGTTACGGTAGTGCGTTGTTCGCCCGTGACGGTTACGGTGTACAAAGTCTTCCAGTCCGGGCTGGGTACTCCGGCGGGTGTTTTCCGTTCCAGGGAGCCATCCCCTGGCTTTAGCTGGGCTAACTGGTCAGTTGGCCCTCCGGGGCCAACTTCTACAAAGAGCCGTCGGCTACCCGCCACGGGACGGGCAGTAATGCTTGAAGCTCCCGTTGTTAGCGTCGTTGCTGTAGAAGCTCCCGAAGAAGTAGCAGTAGATGAGGGAGTCGAAGCTGAAGCGGTGGCAAGGTTGGTCGGGGCCGCCCGGCCAGCCGTCGGTACGCTGGGTGGCGAAGCCGTTTCCGCGTTAGAATTACAGGCGGTTAACACCAGAGCCAGTAGCACTAATGGGATCAATCGTCGGTACATGTAGATACCTCCTTCATTTTGACGGCCACGCCGCCGCACATTGATCTGACATGAAAGGTAGGTGCAGAATGGCAGACTACTAATCTTTGATTTTCCACAGGCGCACGCTACCATCGGCGGAACCTGAAGTTAGTAATTGGCCGTCGGGCGACCAGGCCAGGCTTAAGATAGCTCCGGCCTGTCCCGAAAGACTGGTCAAAAATTCTCCGTCGGCACTCCATAGCCTGATAGTTTTGTCCGCACTGCCCGAAGCCAAAATTTGACCATCCGGCGACCAGGCCAGGCTCAGGACGGCTCCGCTATGTCCGACCAACCGCCCTAACTCCTGACCCTTAACTCCCCACAACCGCACCGTCTGGTCGTCCGAAGCGGATGCGAAAACTTTACCGCC
Organism: Chloroflexia bacterium; assembly: GCA_038206175.1. GTDB lineage: Bacteria > Chloroflexota > Chloroflexia > Chloroheliales > Chloroheliaceae > 54-19. The sequence goes on along the minus strand of JBBRBE010000061.1, from coordinate 18,267 downwards.
GGACGACCAGGCCACGCTGTTAATTCGGGCGGTGTGAAGGTCGAGCGTAAAAAGGCGCGTACCTTCCGGGTTCCACAGCTTGACCAGTTTGAGCGAAGAGCCGGTGGCGATAAAGTGGCCGTCGGGCGACCAGGCCAGGGCGAAAAGCTGGCCCAGGTAGCCTTCAAACCGACTCAAGGCTTTACCCTCAACATTTCGCAAAATCAAGGAACCTCCATTGTCGCCCGAAGCCAGAGTTTGACCATCCGGCGACCAGGCCAGGCTTAAAAACTGGCTATCTCCACCAACCTCTGCCAGAAGTTGGCCCTGAGCATTCCAAATTCGCAAGCGGTCGGCTGCCGCCCCGGCCAGTCGCTGGCTATCCGGCGACCAGGCCAGCGGCCCGGCCTGGCTGAGAGAGTTAGACCAGGCTAGTTTGTAGCCAGTCGTCTTACTCCAAACTTTTATTCCTTCTTGCTGCTGGTAACTGACTGCCAGATATTTGCCATCTGGCGACCAGGCTACACTCTGGACAGGACTGTTTGAGGGAGTAGATAAGCTGGTAAGTAAGCCTGGTTTTAGCGAAGCACGTACTGTTGCCGCCGGTTTTGCTTCAGAAGATACGGACTGTTTGGCTTTGTTTCCCCCCAGCATCCCGTCCAGGCCCGGAGTTACTATTAAAACTAGAGCTACTACAATTACCGTTAGCATGGAAACCAGGGTTAGACGGCGTTGCAATCGCCTATCTCTATCTCTATTCCTGGCCCTGAGCGTGCGCGGCGGGCCGGGGTAGAAACTACTTTCGGGCGGCAATACAGGCGGCGCGGTTGGCGGCGCGTCGTCAACCAAGTAACCTTCTGTTTTCAGGCGGTTTAGCATTACCGGCCAGGGATCGAAGTTATCGGGGATTTCCTGTTCAGCCTGTTCCTTTAAGCGACGACCGAGGGGAGAGCGCGGAATTTTGGAGTTCATTGTTTACCCTCCTCCGGTTTTAGTTTTGGCCCTGTCCCGGCATCGCCCACAGTTTCGCCTTCCGGCTTTAGCCCTGTTTGGTCGAAGACTGTTCTGGCAGTTGCCCTGGCCGGACGAAAATTACTCAACAATTTTCGGAGGTTTTGGCGGGCATCGTGCAGCCGCCGTTTGACCGTACCGGGCGGGCAAGCCAGTTGTTCGGCGGTTTCAGCCTCGCTTAATTCCAGGTAGTAACGTAGCACTACCACCGAACGTTGAGCCGGAGTAAGGCGACCCAGGCTTTCCCAGACCGCTCGCCGCATTTCGGCCTGATCGAGCAAAGTTTCGGGACTTTCCTGGGTTTCGGTCAGCCAATCAGCCAGGCTCAGCTCTCCCTCGGTTCCGGCCTCGTCCCCGTCGAAAGACGTCAGAGAAACAGTCCGCCTTTGCTGCGCAGCTAACTTCGCGGCCTGATTGACCACAATTCGCATAAACCAGGGGCCGAATTTTCGGCCTGGGTCGAATTGATCAATCTTCTCATAGCTTCGTATAAAGGCGGCCTGTACCACATCTTCGGCCAACCCCCGGTCACGGATGACAAGATAAGCCGCTCTGGTCGCTGGCAAGTAATACACTCGTACCAGAGTTTCCAGGCCCGCTATATCTCCTCGTTTTAACCGTTCGATAGCCGCAGTCTCGTCGTCCAAGCCTTATTCCAGCCCTTCCGAAGCAATATCTTCTACTTATATTATCTTTCAAGGAGTCAAAAGGTTCGGACGAATATACAGGAATTTGCAGGAAATAAAATAAAAGGAGAGGGAGTGGAAAACTAGATTATCGGCGATAAACTGGCTCCAGGCGGCTAACTGCGCTAAAATAGCTCTGGATTGGTCGGATTAAAAATTTGTTCTAGTTTTGGAAAGAAGGTTTAGGGTGGCGCAGACCAGCGTTGACGGCACATACGACACAATTGTAGTAGGAATCGGGGCAATGGGTAGTGCTACCTGCTACCAGCTTGCACGGCGCGGCCAACGGGTGCTGGGCCTGGAACGTTTCGATATTCCCCATACCAGAGGTTCTTCGCACGGCTATACCCGGATTATCCGGCTGGCCTACCACGAAGACCCCAGTTATGTCAACTTGTTGAAACGGGCTTATGAACTGTGGGCCGACATAGAGAAAAGAGCCGCCGAGAAATTGCTTTATATCACCGGTTCTCTAAACATAGGGCTGGCCGGAAACGAAACATTCGAGGGAGCTTACCAGAGTGTGCAACAATACGCTCTGGCTCACGAGATTCTTTCCAGCAAAGATATAACGCAGCGTTATCCGGCGTACAGTCTGCCGCCCGAATATTTTGGGCTGTACCAGCCACAGGGCGGCTTTTTGCTGCCAGAGCGTTCGATTGTGGCCTTCACCGGGGCCGCTATGAGTTATGGAGCGCAAATTCAGGCCAGGGAACAGGTGTTGGACTACCAGCCTACTGCGGGAGGTGGAGTACGAGTCACTACCGACAAGGGAGTTTACGAAGCGGGCCGGATGGTGGTTACTTCGGGTGCCTGGAACGCTCGATTAATGCCGTTTTTGCAGGACCTGGCCGTGCCCGAACGCCAGGTGCTGGCCTGGCTTCAACCGCACCAGCCCGAATACTTTCGGCCTGACACCTTTCCAGTCTTTATAATGGATATGCCGGAGGGGGTCTTTTATGGGTTTCCAGTTTTTGCGGTGCCGGGCTTTAAATTTGGGAAATATCATCACCTAGCCGAAACAGGCGACCCGGATACGCTGCTGACCGAGCCAAACCAGCGCGACGAGGGAGTGCTGCGGGATTTTGCCAGCCGTTACTTTCCGGGCGGGGCCGGGCCAACAATGTCGCTGGCAAGTTGCATGTTTACCAATGCCCCGGACGGCCATTTTATTATTGACCGCCACCCGGAGCTTGAACAGGTTTACTTTGCCTCGGCCTGTTCCGGCCACGGCTTCAAGTTTGCCAGTGTTATAGGCGAAATTATGGCTGACCTGGCCGAAAAGGGAGAGACGAGCCACGATATAAGCTTTTTCCGCCTGGGGCGGTTTTCAACTCCTGGCGTGTAGCCCGGATAAATTTCGGAACTCTTGCTACAATAGGTGGGCGGCACTTCTGGTGAAGGAAAGCGCAATCAGAAGTGCCACCCAGTTGGCATCAGAGGAGATGGCAGTATAGCTGGGGGGTAATTATGCTCCTTCTTTAACTTCGATCAGTTCATCGGCCAGGAGACCGTGAGCTTCGCTGTGAACTGCTACCGCTGCCTCTTTGCTGGGTGCTTGTACCAGACAAAACACTTTCCCGGAAGCTTCATCGAACCAATATTGGAGGTATTGCACCCCGTATTTTTCCCCTACTTCAAGGTCTCTCTGGTGCGCGCCTGCTACTGCTTCTTCCGTCAGACCTTCAACATGATGATGGATGTCCATATAAAGTGCCATCGTGTTAATTCCTTTCAAATTTGTTTTGCTTTTTTTGCTTAAGTACGTTTGATCCGGCAATCGTTCCTATCCAGGGAATTTGGATGAGCCTTATCAAGGGTTGACACGAGGTATTTTCGTTTCCGCGATAAGGTTAAGCTCCAACTATGTTTATTTTACCCGCTTTGCGAATTAACACATCTATCAAACAACCTATCTTTTAGTGGGGTAAAATGCCATTTTTACCGATAAGGCAGTGTGTAAAATCAACTATTGCACCACCCATCAGGACTAAAATACAACCGCTATTCCTGACCCTTGAGGTCAGGAATAGCGGTTGTATTTTAATTGAAGTGGCTCAGCATTTCTTTTGCTTCCCGCTTATTTTTTTTCAGGAAGCGGGGCGACCACCAGTTGTACCGACCCATCAATTGCATGGTGGCGGGAAGTAAAAGCATTCTGACGACCGTAGCATCTACCAGAATAGCAATTGTAAGCCCGACGCCAACTTGTTTAACAAAAGCCACTTCGGTGAAAGCCAGAGCCGCCACAACTACCGCCAGCGTTAAAGCTGCGCCGGTGATGATAGACCCGGTTTTGTTCAGGCCAGTCACAATCGCTTTGCTTGTGTTCCCGGTGCGCTTATATTCCTCTTTGATGCGCGAAAGTAAAAATACTTCATAATCCATCGAGAGGCCAAAAGAAATGGCAAACAAAAGAACCGGCATCGAGCCATCAATCGTCCCTACCGGGGTAAAGTTGAACAGTGCAGCCCAATTGCCTTCTTGAAAAATCCATACCAAAGCTCCAAAACTAACCGAAAGCGAGAGAAAGTTTAGTACCAGAGCCTTTAACGGTATGACCACACTACCTAGCATGATAAGCAGCAAAATAAACATCGCTACGGCAATCAGGCCCAGAGCTAAGGGTAGCGCACCGACCAAACCGTTCAAGAAGTCTACCAAAAAGGCTGTTTCACCTCCGACCTCAAGGCTAAATCCGATGGGTGCGGTCAGGCCCCGAATTTCCTTGACTAAATCTTTGGCCGTCGCCGAATAAGCTTCTCCCCGAAAATACACTTTTACCAGGTAGTAATTGTCGCTGGCGTAAAGCCTGGTAGCCTGCTTTAATACCGGATTGTTAAGCAAATTGCGTTCGGAGAAGAAATTAGTATAGCCAGCTTTATCCAGGTTTGCGCTAAGGTCAAACAAGCTTTCTACCTTTGTAACGCCGCGTAGATTTTGCACTCCCGCCAGGAAGTCGTGTAGCTCGCCCAGATTGTTGCTATCTAACGTAGAGCGATCAGTCCGAACTACCACCTGAAGCGGATAAAAAGCCGAATAATCGAAACGGTTGATTAGCACATCGTTGACTGTCCGGCTGGATTGCTGAACAGGCAAACTACGTACATCGTACATTGCAAATTCGGCCCTTAAATAAGGCGAACCAGCCCAGACCAAAGGCCCCAACGTAAAGACGAGAACGATAACGGGATGCCCAACTACCTGCCGACCGATAAAATTCCATACTCCGCCGTACTCATATTGAGACCGCTGCCTGAAAGGTAGCCGGATTGCCCCCTTATTTACCCCTTCGCCCATAAAGCTTAGAATAGCGGGAAGGATGGTTAAAGAAGTAATGACCGCCACTAATACAGCCAGGGCTGCCCCGAATCCCATAGACTTGAAAAACATTGAGGGAAAAACCAGCAGGCTCAGCAAACAAACTATCACGGTTAAGCCACTAAAAATTACCGTATGTCCGGCAGTTTCCATCGTTTTAGCCACGGCCTGGGCTTTATCACCTTTGGTTCGTTTCAGTTCCTCTCGAAAACGGCTGACCATAAACAAACTATAGTCAATTGCCAGCCCCAAACCTAGCACCGTAATGATGCTAATAGTAAAGGTAGAGGCCTCGCTGAAAATAGTAACCAGCCGCAAGAGCGTAAACGCGCCGAGAATAGTGGCGGCTCCCACTAAAAGCGGTAGAAAAGCCGCTACTACGCTGCGGAAGATAAAAATTAGCAAAAGACCCACCAGTGGGAAAGTCAATAATTCGGCCCGTACCAGGTCTTGCTTGATCTGGTTCGTCAGATCATTACTAACTGCCGATTTACCGCCCAGATTGATCTCTAAATCCGGGTGAGTGAGCAAGGGCTGCAACTTTTTAACGGCTTGCACATTGGCGTCCTCCGAATCGCCATTCAAGCCGATCAGGGCCAGCGTGTAAAGTTTATCCTTAGAAATTAGCCGACTATCGCCGGTGGAGTAGTATGTAGTAAGCTTGCCGGTAATTTTAACGCCCAGTAATTTAGCGAATTTATCCAACGTCACTATCCTAGCCAGCGTATCCAGCACCGCTTTTTTAACTCTGGGGTCATCTACGCTTAGATTGTTCCTGGAGCGAAACGTCACCAGCAGCAACCCTTTATCCTGCCCGAATTCACTTTGCAATAACTCGGCTACCCGCCCGGTCTCGGCAGACGGATTTACCATGCCCCCTCCTTTGAGGCTGTCGTTTATGCCGGAACCGTACAGCCCTGCCCCTGCCGCCACGATTATTCCCAGAATTAGTATAATCATTCGTCTGCGGTAAACGAAAAATCCAAAGCCTTTTAACATTGCTGCCTCTTTTTTAATTTAATTTAATTTATTTGATTTCCAGTTTCTGACTGATAACGGACAAAAGGTAGCAAACCCCGAAATAAATCAGGGCAATCACAAACATAGTCTCCAGCACATTACCGTATTTTTGATAGATCGCCCGTCCCTGCGAAGTTAACTCCTGGAGTGCAATTGCATAGGCTAAAGAAGTATCTTTAACCAGGGTGATCAGTTGGCTGACGATAGCCGGAAGCATGCGCCGGAGAGCCTGCGGTAGTAAGATGTGGCTGATGGTGTGAAAAGGACTAAGGCCAAGCGCATAGGCCGCTTCGAGTTGTCCTTTGTCCACCGATAAAATTCCGGCCCGGACTATCTCGGCCAACACTGCGCTGTTGTAAATCGTTAAGCCGACGATAGCTGCCCAGAATGTATCGAGTTTAAGGCCGATTTTAGGTAAACCGATAAAAGCGTAAAAAATAATCAAAAAAGAAGGAGTCGCTCGGATAATTTCGATGTAGCCAATAGCAGGGACAGCCCAGATTTTTCGAGGGGATAATCGCCCTAAAGCTAGAACTACGCCAAGAAGCGTACTCAAAACTACCGCAACGAAGGCCACCCGTAGCGTTACCCACAAGCCTTCGGCCAGAAACTTCCAGATCGCCCACTCTTGAAATATCTGCCACCTACCGTTAAAAATAGCCGGGATAATAACCCACCAGGCCAGCAAACCCAATACCGCCCAACCCACAACATTAGTGAGGGTATTGAAGCCTGGCAGATTAAAACGGCGGTGCGGGAGGGTGATGGGTTTGGGAGTAGTTTCAACCAACATCTTAACGCGCTCCCCTTAGACGTAGAGTTCTGGCTCGAAGCGGGTTAAGTTTCTTTTCAAGGTAACTGACGCCCCAGGCTAACGGCAAGGTTAATAGCAAATAGAAAACGATAACGGCGGTATAAACTTCAAAAGTGCGGTCTAGCCGGTTGTTTACAAAGGCCGCCCGCGACATCAAATCTACCAGTGCAATGCTGGACAAAATGGCCGAGTTTTTAATCATGGCGATGTAAAGGTTGCCCAGCGGCGGAATAACCAGACGAATTGCCTGGGGAATAACGACATATCGGAGGGTCTGGACTAGCGACAGACCGAGCGACCGGGCCGCTTCGCTCTGACCGGAGGGAACGACCAGCAGCCCTGCCCGCATCGTTTCAGCCACATATGCTCCGGTATAGAGTGAAAGAGCCAGCGTGCCTACCACAAAAGATTGGTTAAATTCAAGCCCAAACAAATCAAATTGCAGTTGTAGCCCTAATTTTGGCAGACCGAAATAGAGGGCCAGAGCCTGAACCAGAAAGGGCGTATTGCGAAAGAATTCGGTGTAGATAATCGCCATTACTTTTAAGCCCCCGCTAGGAGTTACGCGCAAGCAGGCTACTACCAGGCCGATTACCAAACTCACTACAGCCGAGAAAAGCGACACCCAGATGGTGGTCAGGAAACCACCCCAAAACAAGTTTAAGTTTTCAAAGATTTCTTTACCGAAAAAATCCATCAATTACTTCCATTCTGACCTTATTGGTGCAGGGAAGATAGCTCAGCCTGACCAGGCTGAGCTTTGTTCCCATCGCCAGGCTTTATCTAGGCGGTTCGGCGGAAATGCCGGTCGCGGGTTTAACGTTCTTGTCATACAAATCTTTCCAGCGACCGTCTGTTTTCATCGCTGCCAGAGTGCCGTTGGTGTAAGCAAGTAATTCGCTCCGTCCTTTTTTGACGCCGATGCCGTAAGGTTCGGTGGTAAAACCAGCCCCGACAATTTCGTAGTTAGCCGGGTTAGAAGAAGTCAGTTTTAAGCCGGACAGAATTACATCATCGGTAGTAACGGCCTCGGCCTGACCGTTTTCCAGAGCGACAAACGCTTCCGAATACTTGCCGAAAAGCAAAGGCTTGGCCTGGGGAGCTTTTTCGGCCAGATTCTTCTCGCTGGTGCTACCCTGCACGGTCGCCACGTTTTTACCGGCTAAATCGGATACACTTTTGATCGAGCTACCCTTTTTAACCAGAAGTTTTTGTTGGGCCACATAGTAAGCGTCCGAGAAATCAATTTGCTGTTTGCGTTGTTCGTTGATGGTGAAGGTAGCAATCACGATGTCCACTTTATCTTCTTGCAAGAAGGGAATTCGGTTAGCTGAAACCGCCTCGACAAACTCAATCTTGTCAGGATTGCCAAACAAGCCTCTGGCAAATTCGTGGGCCATATCTACTTCAAAGCCTACCAGCTTATTGCTAATCGGGTCATTCAAGCCGAAGCCGGGTTGATCGAATTTGACCCCGACTACGAGCTTGCCGCGTTGTTTGATCGTGTCCAGGAAGCCTCCCGTAGTTGGAATACCCTCTTTAACGCCGGGGGCGGGCGAGGCCAGAGTTGGGGCGGCAGTGGTCGAAGAGACCGGGGGCGTATTTGCCTTTGCCTCCGGTAATACGGTATTGGTAGAATTTGCTTCGCAGGCCGAAAGCAAAAGAGTAGTCAAAAGGGCCACAATAAGTACAAACGCGCTATAAGTAGTGCGGTTTTTTAGAATTTTCACGAAAACCTCCCTTTAATAAGGCTAATGTTGATTAGTTAATGTTTGAGAATTTTACTCAAGAATTGTCTGGTGCGTTCTTCGCGGGGAGCTTCAAAGAATTGGTCTGGTGGGCCTTCTTCGATAATTCTACCGCCGTCAATAAACATCACCCGGTCGGATACTTCCCTGGCGAATCCCATTTCGTGGGTGACAGTAACCATCGTGATACTGCTTTTCGCCAGGTCTCGCATAACATCCAGCACTTCCCGGATCATCTCCGGGTCGAGGGCTGAGGTAGGTTCGTCGAAAAGCATAATTTTAGGGTTCATCGCCAGAGCGCGGGCAATTGCAACCCTTTGTTGCTGACCTCCGCTAAGTTGGGCGGGGTGGGCCTGGGCTTTATCCCGAATACCTACTCGCTCCAATAGTTCCAGACCCAACCGGCGGGCTTCGTCTTTACTGGTTTTGCGAACCTTGATCGGGGCAAGCATCAAGTTTTCAATCACATTCAAGTGGGGAAACAGATTGAACGACTGGAAAACCATCCCAATCCCGTTGCGCACTCGATCTCCGTTTGGAGGGAACAGGCCTAAATCCTTACCATCTACCAGTAAATTGCCCTGATCAATTTTTTCAAGGTAATTGATACAGCGAAGCATCGTACTTTTGCCACTACCACTTGGCCCCACAATAATCACAATTTCGCCCTGGTTAATGGCTGCATTCACGCCTTTTAGAACCTGCTGCTTGCCAAAGAATTTATGCACGTCTCTAAATTCAATAATCGGCCTCTTTTCTTGAACCTCCACAATAGGGTTTTCCTTCCGATGATCTTCTTGCGGGTATTATTTAAAAAGGGGCCTGGTTGGAATGGTTAAATTCAGCCGGAAATATCATTTGGTTCATTCGCATTACTCGTTCGGCCAGAATCTTTAGAATCCACTCGGCAAAGTAAGGTGTTTCCTGTACCATAAAGCGAAACTGATTCGCCTTTATAGACGCAACTCGACAATCTGTAAGGGCAACGGCACTGGCCGTTCGTGAAGGTAAGCCGATCATCACCATCTCACCTAAAATCCCTCCGGTTCCCACTACCTCTACTACTTGCTCACCCAGACGGATTTCTACGGCCCCTTCTTGAACCACATACATTTCATCACCGTAATCACCGACGGTAAAAATAAAATCGTTCTTTGAAAATATTTTAGTATTTTGGGTGTATTTGAAAAAATTTAAATCAACCATTAATGCAAATTCCTTTCTCTATGACGTTTAATGACAAGGAACAACAATTTTGGTGGGATATCAGTGGGTAACATGAAAACATTCACATCCGCAATCAACCGGCTTATAGCCTTTAATATTCGCCTCAAGCTAGTATCGCGTCGTTTCTATAGTTTCTGATGCTGCCCCAACCATAACCATCCTTGCACACCGTTTTTATCACACCCCGCGAATTGGCACATCTATAAAGTTACACATTTAGTTACTCAGGCCTAATAATCTAAATAAATTTAGTGTGTAGAATCACATAGGGCGGTCATCTAGGTCTAAAGACGTAGTAAGAAGTGGTTAAAATGCCTAGTACGGTTGGGGTATAGGTCGAATATAGTAATTGTAGAATTATTTTATTTTGGACACCTGCAATACGAGGTGATCTTGTGGGGTAGTTATGAATCTAAAGCGCAGGAAATCAGCACCTGATTATAATAGATATGCAGCAACTACAAATAAACGGACTAAATCAAACAATCTGTTACGCCTGGTAACGCCAGCAGCGAGCAAAAAACTCCAGTCCAGTAACACCAATTTACCAGTTTCGCTAACTGCTTTTATTGGTAGACTAAGTGACGTTGAAGCCGTTTGCCGGTTGATCGCCAACCCTGGTGTACACCTGATAACTTTGTATGGCACCGCTGGAACCGGCAAAACTCGCCTTAGCCTGGCAACCGCCGAGAAAATCCAGACTCAATTCCGGGATGGGGTTTTCTTCGTAAATCTTGCCCCGATCAGCAGACCAGAACTAGGCCTGGAAGCCATAGCAGAGGCGTTAGGTTTACAGGACCATAGCCAGTTACCGTTGCTCCAGAAACTACAGGACTATTTACAAAGACGTGAATTATTGCTTATTCTGGATAATTTTGAGCAGATCGTCCCTTTAGGAGCAGCTATTTCGGAACTGCTACTGGCCGTTCCTCGCCTTAAAGTGCTTGTCACCAGTCGCGTAGTTCTCAATCTTTATGGCGAAAATGTTTATACCGTCCCAACCTTAGATTTACCAGTAATAAGCGAAGAAACTTCGCTCGAAACATTCTCCCAAAACGATGCGGTCAGGCTTTTTGTGCAGCGGGCCAGGATGGTGGACTCCAATTTTAAGCTGACCCAGGCGAATGCCAACATTATCGCTAGATTATGTGTTCACCTGGAAGGGTTGCCGTTGGCGATAGAACTGGCGGCGGCCCGCTCCAATGTCTTTTCGCCTCAGACTTTGTTAGACCGTTTAGCCCTAGCCAATAATAGCCGCTTTAACTTGCTTGGAGGAGGCTTTACCAACCTCCCTCTCCGCCAGCAATCTTTAGCCGATGCTATCGAATGGAGTTACCAGTTACTAAGTGAGCCGGAAAAACAACTTTTTAGAAGATTAGGTATCTTTGCCGGTAGTTGCTCGCTCGCCGCGGCGGCGGCGGTAATGGAGGCTGACCTCAGTTCTACTCTCGAAACTACTGTTTCCCTGCTCAATAAGAGCTTGATCAAGCCCGCCGAAACAATGCCAGATGAAGAATTACGCTTTACTATGCTGGAAACCATTCGGGAATACGCCCTGGAAAAACTGAGCGAAACCGGCGAACTGGAAATTACTAGAACGCAGCATAGCCGTTACTTTATCGAAATGGTCGAAACGGGCGAAGACAGTTTAGCAGGGCCAGAGCAGCTAACCTGGCTTAGACGCCTGGCGGCAGACCATCCCAATATTTTGAGTACCCTGGACTACCTGATTGAAACTAAGAAATCGGAAGAAGCTTTCCGCCTGGGCGGGAGTGTCTGGGTGGTCTGGTGGCGGTGGGGCTACCTGAATTTAGGGCGGCAAAGGCTTAATAAAATCTTGAGCCTGGGTCTAAGTAATATAGATAGTATCTTGCAGGCGAAGATTTTGGATGGAGTGGCTTACCTGGCGATGTATCAAAGCGATTATCGCACTGCCAAGATTTATTTTGAACAAAGCCTCAAAATCTGGCGGGAAAAAGAGGTCAGTAAATATCTGGGTAGAGCTGTTAGCGGGATGGCCGGAAACCAGCGTATTATTGGTAATTACGAACAGGCTTTAGAACTCAACTACGAAGCTTTAGATATATTCCGGTTCCTGGGCGAAACAATCAGCGAGGCCGACAGCCTTTGTAATATTGCCTGGCAGTTGATGGAACGAGGTTATTACGAGCAAGTCCAGTCTATGCTCGAAGCCTCTTTGGATATGCATACTAAAGTTAATTATTTTTCGGGCATCGCACGGGCCAAGATTTATCTGGGTGATATTTTATGGCGTAAAAACGAGCCAGTGCAGGCTATCCAGTACCTGGAAGAAGCTATAGCGACGATACTTCAGGTAAACCATCAAATTCGATTGCCCAGTGGCCTCTCCCGGCTTGGCCTGATGTATCTTTGCCAGGGACAATTAGCCCTGGCCGAAAAATTACTGGAAGAGAGCGTCGAGATTTGTGAGGAAATGCATAAAATCCTCGATTTGTCCTATGCCTATAGTAACCTGGGCTTACTCAGGTTGGTACAAAACGACCTGATTGAAGCTGAAATATTATTCCAAAAAGGTGTAAACCTGCGTTCCGAGATTGGACAGCTAGAAGGTGTGTTGTGGTCTTTGGAGGGATTAGCAGTAGTAGCTCTAAAACAAGCCAAACACGACGAAGCTCGACAAAAGATCGAAGAAGCCCAAATTTTACGTAAAACTATCGTCGCCCCGATTTTACCGCACACGGTCAAATTTATTATGCCATATTTAGCTAGCTTCCAAAATAGCGATAGAGAAATTCTGCAAACCGTTAACGGCCCTAAAGTTAAATTCCAGGCGGCCAGCGAAGACGGGCCGATTAAGACTGGAAGGGCGACCGTTTCCGTACTGGTTGACCAACCGCCGTCTTTTGAATTAGACCACGTATATTTGAGTAAGCGGGAAAGTGAAGTGCTTAAACTGGTGGCCGAAGGGCATCCGAATATTCAAATTGCCAGAATATTAGTCATTAGCCCTGGTACGGTCAACAATCATCTCAGTTCGATCTACAGCAAGTTAGGCGTCAACTCACGTACCTCGGCTGTCCGTTATGCGCTTGACCACTATTTGCTGTAGGGGAAAGGACTATAGGGGAAAGATGGAAGGCAAGTGCCTTCTGGCGGAGCGGAAATGAACAACTTCCCGTGGTTATCAGGCTGGCCCGCCTGAAAGGGCCAGGGTTACAAGGCCGGAAACTTCTTCCGGCCTTGTATTATTATAATAAGAATTAGTTCTTTTGGATTATAGACAAAAGCTTAAGTTCGGGTAAAATATAACTAACCCATTCTTAATATTTAGCGGTTGGTTTCCTGGCAGCTTTTTATGACGCTTAGTAAAACAAGGAGTTTCCGAGCATGAGCTTTCCTAACGACGCGCAAAGTTTTCAGCAAGCGGTCGCGCTGGCCCAGGCCGGACAGCGTGAGCAGGCCCATTTGATGTTGAGCCGCATGTTGCAAAGCAACCCGAACGACCCTAACACCCTTCTCTGGCACGGCTACACCGCGCCCGACCTGAATACCGCACGAACCAGCATAGGCCGAGTCGAAGGAATGTACCCGAATTACCCGCCTTTGGCCGAAGCTCGCCAGTGGCTTGCCAACGCCGAACGGCAAGTGCAACCGGTCCCACAAAGCAGTTACAATGCACAGCCCGGCCCGGCCAATCAGTACGGTCAGGGGCAAGGGCAAGGCGGCTACCAGGCTCAACCCTATGTCCAGCCTGGCTACCAGGCCCAGGCTGGCTATAACCCGCAACCAAATTATCAGTATCAAAATCCGCAGCCGGGATACGGCCCCCAGGGAAGTTACGCTTCTGGCCCTCAAGTTACCTATGCTCCTAAACCAGGCTTTTTCGACCGCCTTTCGCTGGGCTGGCAATTCTTAAAGCAAACCTTTGCAATGGCTTCGCTCGACCGCAACCTGCTCAAGCCTTCTTTCTATTCTCTGGGCGTCAATCTGCTGGTAAGCATCATTCTGGCGATCCCGCTCTTTTTGATCTACCGGGTCTCGAACAGCAATACGGTGATGTATATTTCGCTCTTTCTGGTGGCCGTCGTAAATTACTTCATCACCTATTACTTCTCGGCTATGACGATCCATCTAGTTTACCAGCACCTGACCACAGGCCGCACTTCGATGGCCGATGCGGGCGCGGCCAGCAAACGCAAAGCTGGCGAATTGCTATTGGTAGCGGCTATTTCAGCTTTCATCTCGACTATCCGCTCTTTCTTTAGCCGGGGTGATAAAGGGGTGTGGGGCGTTGTGGCCGGAATTGTTCTGGGAATTATCCAGGCAATCTGGACCGCCTACACCTATTTCATTCTGCCGGTAATAATGATTGAAGATTTGCAGGTCGGGGCGGCAGTTAAACGCTCGACCCAGATCATCAAAAACAACCTGCTGCTGGTTGGCGTGGGTTACGTCGGGTTAGGGTTGGTGATCGGGTTGTTAGGGTTCGCCTTCTTTATGGTGACGCTGGTAATTTCAATAGCGATCTTCCTGGTGCTGTTCACACTCAGTACAATCCTGGCCTTTATTCTGGCTCTGGTTTTTTTCATCGCAGCTCTGGCCGTGATGAGTGCCTTTACCTCTTACGTCCGCACAGCCTACTACACCTGCCTGGTTTTGTGGGCCAAAGATGTCGAGCGGATGGGCGCGTCGGCCCAGGCACCCGCCCCGTTACGTACCGTACTGGCTCCGCGCCAAATCGCGGCCTAGTTTTCTTTTAGAAACGTCTTGGTAATAATTGACGTTTAGATAAAATAGGACGCACTCAAGAAGGTCGGGTTACGACCAATTGGAACAAGATGCTAAAAATGAAGCCCTTGTCACCTAAATTAAGCTGTTTTGGCCTTCTTACGGCTCTTATTAACCACCTTATAGCGGGTGGCTGGCAAAAGCTTGGCTCCAAAAGCCCGTCCTCGACCTTTTCCACGCTTTTGGGAGGGTCGGGCTGGCGTACCCAACTCGTTAAGAATTGCTGCCAACCCTCGTCGAATTTGCTGTGGACTGGGTCGGCGCTGGCTACTTTCCCAGGGACGCAACACCGCCCTGCCCAGTCCCTCGGCTATTACCAATTGGTCGTGTACCAGGCTTACCAACCCAGTCCACAGCTCGAAGTGTTCTGGCTCACGCAATCGGGGCTTGGTCCACAACAAATCTTGTTTGTCGAAGCGAAAGCCATGCTCTATCGAATAACGCCTTTTGTAAATCGGCCAAACCTTAGCCAGTTCCAGCGAGCTTTGGCCGACCCACACAAACCAACTTTCTATCGGGTCGCGCCGTTTTCCACTGGCACTGTAACGCCTGACCCGAATGATGCTCAAAGCCAGCCCTACCGCCTGGCGCAAATGCAAACCGTGCCAACCACTTACTTCGAGCTTGCCGCCACCCTCATCCAAGCCCTCCCACTCTTGGTCGGCTGGCCCGTGGGTGGTCGGGTCTTTACATTGGAACCGCGCTCCGTGAAGGGTTGGTCTACCCCGTCCTCGTTTAGCATCTTCGGCCACCACTGGGGCAGCCCGGTAGAAGACTCGGTTAGCTTTGAGCCGGAGCAAAAGATCGTAATCCTCGCTCACCCCTACCAAAAATTCTTTGGTGGGATAATACCGATCTCCCAGATTGATTGGTCGCTGCTCAAAGTAGCCCCGAATTTCTCTCAACTGGT
Organism: Chloroflexia bacterium; assembly: GCA_038206175.1. Taxonomy (GTDB): domain Bacteria; phylum Chloroflexota; class Chloroflexia; order Chloroheliales; family Chloroheliaceae; genus 54-19. Next base: position 2,781 of record JBBRBE010000061.1, on the reverse strand, counting down.
TGGCTGCGACCCCAGCCGGGGTTTGAGCGGTTGGGATGCGCCGATTGCTCACAATGTAGGTATGGCTAGTGGCCTTTGGCGGCACGACTACCACCGTCGAGAACTGCCAACCAACTGTCACGGGCTTATCACATTCGGGCAAGTTGTGAACGTAGAGATAGCCCCGCTCACTCGAAGTCTCACTAAAAGGGCGTTCAATATTACTGGCATCCACCGCTACGACCAGTCGCTCACCGAAAGCTGGTCTGGGCGCATATTTGACCAGAGTTTGTTCAAAGCGAGCCTGATCAAGCGATCCAGTTTGCAAAGCCTCATAGATGCTGGGCCATTGACGCTCAAAAAAAGGCGAGAGCGAAAGTTCAATCAGGGACTGGGCCGCCGTCTCGGTCAACAGGGCATCGGCCAGATTGAACAGGGCATCCCGACTGTGCGAAAAACACGCGTACAATTCCTGTCGAAAATGGGAAAGTGTGTTAAAGTTCATTTGAGTAATGCCTCCTTGTTTTGTCAACCGGAACATTACTCGTTAAGGTGCGCTTCCGCAAGGTCGCGTGCCTTTTACTTTTATCTAAACGTCAAGTAATAAAGAGAGCGGCTAAATTCAACCTTAGCCGCTCTCTTTGTGTAGAGTATAAGGAATTACAATTGTGACAAAGACTTTATATGTCTTTTCTGTTGAGGAGGCGATAGAAAAAATACACGAACAAATAACAACTGATAAGGATTTTGAATACTCTACCTGCTGGATAACTAGGATTTGATTGGTATGATTGGTATGAGATGGATTTAGATGCTCTTAAAATATGCGAAAAGATTCTAGAGGAATCGCAAATCGAGTGGTGTGGTTGGCCGGAAGCTTCATCTTTTAGACTGTTAGCATCCACAACTCAAATGTCAAGTTTAGTAAAAAGATGGGTGCATTTACAGTATCGTCTCAATAAATCGGGGCTTTTCTAAGAGTAGAAAAGCCGGTATAATAGGGCAATGTTAGATGAGTTCGACCCTACTCAAATCGAAGATGAAAGCTTGCGCCAGCAGATTATCCCGCTGGTCAATTGGCTTGAGAAGGCTCTGGCTGAGAACCGCCAACTAAAAGAGGAGAATGCCACCCTAAAAGACGAACTTACCCGTCTCAAGGGTGGGCAAGGTCGCCCTCCCCTGGCCCCAAGCAAAAGTAAGGCTAAGAATGACGACCCGCTAGCCGAGTTCAAAAACCGTAAGCCCCCTAACCCTGTTTCCTCGGCTAAAGACCGCTCGCGCAAGGATAGCAAGAATGCTAAACTTGTAATTGACCGAGTTGAAACCCTTAAAATAGACAAGGCTGAGTTACCAAAGGATGCCGTATTTAAGGGCTACGAAGAAGTGCTGGTGCAAGACGTTAAGTTTGAAGCAACCACCATCCTCTTTCGCAAGGCCAAATACTACTCGGCTGAACACAATATGGCTTACACCGCCCCTTTGCCGAGCGGTTATGCGGGTCAGTTCGGGCCGGGAGTACAGGCCTGGGTCTTAAACCTGTACTACGCTTGTAACCTGAGCGAACCCAAACTACTCGAATTCTTGCACACGGTTGGTCTTAAAGTCAGTGCCGGTCAGCTTTCTAACTGGTTAATCCATGACCAGGAGGTGTTCCACCAGGAAAAAGCCGAGCTGGTACGGGCCGGGCTTCAAAGCACCCCCTACCAGCATCTGGATAGCACCGCTACTGGACTTTTCGCTAAGCCCTACCAGTGCCACATCCTATGCAATCCGCTCTATACCGCTTACACTACCCTGTCCGGCAAAGACCGCTACAGCTTGCTAAAAGTGTTGCTGGGTGGAGAACCCTTGCGCTACCGCCTGACTAGCCGGGTGCTTGACCAACTGGCCGAGGCCGGCGTGGCTGTTAAAACCAGGGCTACGCTAGACTTACTACCACTCGATCAAGATTGGAACGAAATCGAGCTTGACCAGTGGCTGGCTCAGCACTTACCCCAACTGCGGCCCAGCCGGACTAAACTATTAAAGGAGTTAATGGCTCTGGCAAGCTACCATTGTCGCAAGGATTACCCACGAGTACAGCTTTTAGTAACCGATGATGCCCCCCAGTTCGAGGGTTTGACTACTGAGCGCGCCTTGTGTTGGCTGCACGAAATCCGGCACTACAAAAAGCTGCACCCCCAGACCGGCTACGCCCGCAAGCGCTACGCTGAATTTTTAGATAAGTTCTGGCAGTTGTATAAGCAAATTCTGCTCTACCAGCACGCTCCCTCTCCACCCGAAGCCGAGCGGCTAGGCCGCCGCTTTGAGACCCTTTTCCAAACCCCGACTGGCTACGAGCAACTTGACGAGCGTAAGCAAGTGACGTGGGCCAAAAGAGCCCAGCTTTTAGCGGTACTCTTGCATCCTGAAGTGTTGTTACACAACAACCCAGCCGAACTGGGAGCCAGGCAGCGGGTGCGCAAACGGGATGTGAGTTTACAAGCCTGTCGCGCCGCCGGGTTAAGAGCCTGGGACACTTTCCAAAGCCTGGTAGAAAGTGCCAAAAAGCTAGGGGTCAATTCCTACGCCTATTTTTATGACCGTATCAGTGGTAAGTACGCTTCGCCAAGCCTGGCCCAAGTCACTAGTGAACGTGCGGCGGAATTGAAACTGACGTGTTCTTGGGCTGAACCTAATTCCGCTCTAACTTCGACCGGTTAAGTTCAAAGTGTAAATCCAGCCCAATTTTGTTAAAGAGCAGTGCCTTAAATTGTACCAAGCTTTGAGGTAGTTTTCTACCCCGACTTATTGAGACGATAC
>JBBRBE010000060.1:0-31373 GCA_038206175.1 Chloroflexia bacterium | reverse complement strand
TCGTCACCTCGTCCAGCAAGAGCAAGGCCGGTTGGTTCGAGAGAGCTTTGGCAATTTGCACTCGCTGCAACATACCGCCGCTAAAAGTGCTCGGGTCGTCGTCCAGGCGGTTAGGCGGCAATTCGGTCAGGGTCATCAGTTCGCGGGCGCGGTCGCGGATCTGGCCGACGTTGCGCCATTGGGCCAGCAGCAGCTTTTCCGCCACATTACCGCCGACCGTAAAGTGCATATTAAGACCTAGCTCCGGGCGTTGGTGAACGATGCCCAGCCGTTCGTTGCGGAAGGCTCGGCGGGTGTATTTATCGAGAGCCAGCAGGTCAATCGGGCTGGCTCCTGCTTCGTGCGGGTCACGATACCAGAGTTGCCCGGCGTCAGCCTCGATAATCAGGTTGACCAGACCCATCACGGTACTCTTGCCGCTACCGCTCTCGCCGACAATGCCAAGTAGCTGACCCCGGTTGAGTTCAAAATTGACGTCGGTACAGGCGATTACCGTACCGCAAACCCGGCACTGGCTGGTATTATGCTCCGGGCCGGTCAGGGCCGCGCAGTACGAGCAACCCGGCCCGTAGCGTTTCGCCAGCCCGACCGCTTTTAGCACCCAGTTCTCGGCGGGTTGAGCGTCGGCAGAAGGTTGAATTATGTCAAGTTGGCTCATGCTTTAGCGTACCTCCTGGCGGGTGGCCTGCCGCTTCTGGCAGTAACTTGTATCCGAGCAAGCGTAAACCCAGTTACCGGCCTCACCCGTGGCCTGGACTTCGACCCGGTAAAAGCCGGTCAAAAAAGTATCGGTCGCCCCGCATTTCTGGCAAAGCTGGCCCGGCTTATGTTCGGTCGTGAACGGATAATCCTCAAATTCCAGGGGCGCAACGCGAGTAAAAGGCGGTACGGCATAGACCCGCTTCTCGCGTCCGGCCCCAAATAGATAGAGCGTAGGGGACATGTCGAGGCGGGGAACATCGTAGCGCGGGATCGGACTGGTATCCATCAGGTAGCGTTCGTGTACCATCACCGGGTACTGCGTGCTGATATTCATATCGCCCGACCGTACCACGCTTTCGTACATATAAACCCACATCGGGCCGTAATCCGATTCGGCGTGCATCTCGGTGGCTCGTTCCAGAGTTGGCTCGACCCAGCGCAGAGGATCGGCCATCGGGACTTGCAAAACCAGAATCTGGTCAGCCCGCAGGGGTTCTTCCGGTATGCGGTGACGGCTCTGGATAATCGTCGCTTCCAGGGTATCATCGGTCGTGGCAAGGCCAGTCGTCCGACCGATCAGGCGGCGCAAATTAACTGCGTTCACGCTATCGTCGTCGCCCTGGTCAATCACCTTAACCCGGTCGTGCGGCTCGACCAGAGCCAGCGTCACCTGCAAACCTCCGGTTCCCCAGCCACGGGCAATCGGCAGGTCGCGGCTGGCAAACGGCACTTGATGACCCGGCAGGGCCACCGCTTTCAAGAGTTTGCGGCGCACTTCTCGCTTAGAGTCTTCGTCAATAAAGCCAAAGTTGTAAAGCTGATCGCGGCTGGCCTCGAAACCCTCGGCAATTTCAGGAGTAGAAGCGTCCAGGCTTGTCGCGCCCAGCAGCATGTCCAGTTTATCGGCTGAAAAGTTATTTTCGGCCATGCCTAATCCTCCTCGTCGCTATCGGCCAGGCCGGGAGCGGCGAAAAAGGGCCGCAGAGGACTGGCGGCCAGCTTTTCAGGGCTGCGCTCAAGGTCGCCCGCCGGGTCAGCCTGGTGGCTCTGGCTGCGTTCCAGCACGCTAATATCGGCCTGGAAGGTGACATAGTGAGGCAGTTTGAAGTGGGCGGTAAAACCACTGGCCTCCACGCCGTCAATGTGTTGCAGCACAAACTCCTCGTGGGCTGCCGGGCCACTCTGACCGTGGACATTGCTCTCTTTGGCGGCACTGATCACCCGGTCGAGGATAGACATGCTCATGGCCTTAACTTCGCTATGCCCGAAGCTGAAACCGTAGCCCAGACCGAATTTCGGGCCGCTTTCCGCTCCAGCGTTCGACCCGCCCTGGCTTTCTTCTTCCGTCGTCACCCGCGAAACCATCTCGCACTCTGTCACCATAATCTCGCCGATCTCGACGGCCTCGCCAGTCAGGGGATGAGCTACTTCGACCGGCAAATAGCCGACCCGCAACTCTCCCAGCGTCGGATGAGCATCGCCATAGCCTCGGATGCTACTGTAAGCCAGGGCCAGCATACTGCCGACATCGCCACGCGCCATCGTTTGAAGCCGCGCACTGCGAGGAGCCGGAAAAGTGATGGCCTTGCGGGTTACATCGTAAGGTTCGGTTTCAGGATTGGGTTGGGCCGGGGCCAGGATGCCCTGTTCGCGCATACTCTCGATTACTTTTGGAAAATAGCCGCCCTGTTTGCGCCCACGGCCTCTCTCGCTCAGGCTGGCTTCCAGGCGAGCCAGTTCTGCCCGCACTTCTTCGCCTCCTTCGTCCAGCAGCAGCTTATTGAGCAATTTTAGCTGGTAATCGCGGGTCGGCCCCAGCAGTTGCCCGCCCGGAATATCCTTGAAGGTGGCCGAAATCCGCCGCAGCACCCGCATGCGGTCGCCTTTAGCTCCCAGGCTGTAAGCCAACCGGGGCAAAGTCGAGCGATAAGCCCGTAAGAGAAAGCTAGCTTCCAGAGCGTCGCCTTCGCTCTGCTTGAGAGCCAAAGCTGCCAGGGCCGGAGCAAAAAGCGACCCTTCGCTCATCGCCCGGTCTACCGCCAGGCGCAGCTGGTCTTGAATCTGGCGAGGTTGGAGCGGTTCGCTACCGCCTTTGAGCCGAAAATATTCGACCAGCCCTTCGGCTTTCAGGATAGCCTCGGTGCCGCCCTTCGTTGCCACATAACCCATTGTAAATTTCCTTAAAAAATAAAAAATGCCAAACTGAGCCAGCAAACTTAAAATAAGCTGCTTACTTCAAGCTATTTAGCTCAGATCAACCTAAACTTTCGATCCGGGTCGTGCGTGGCAAGCCCAGGCACAATCCGGCTTCGTCTATCAGATAAACATCCAGGCCCAGCGGATAGTTCTGGCGGGTGGCCCGGATCAGCTTTAGCTCGTCCTGCATCAGGCCCGCTACTACGACGGTCTGGGTCGAGTCAATGCCCGGCCCGCTCAACCGCAGGCGCAAATCGCCTGGCCCAGGCGGGCCAGAAGTCGCCAGCCGTTCAACCGTGTAAAGTACCGTCGCGCTATTCTCTGGCTCTACGAGCGTTCCCAGGCTCAGGCGGGACAACAGCCCGCCACTGGTTCCTTCGCAGCATAGAACAAAAGAGGCTTCCTCTGGTGCAACAATCCGCAAGCCGCTTCGCACGCCCAGCCAGCGCAAAGCGGGCGCTTCCGGGCCGAGCCACTGCCCCGCCGCGATCACGCCGCCGCTTACCTCGCGGTCGAGTAAAGTTAAAATAGCCCCAAGAGCAAATAAGTTTACCGGCTTCTCACTCCCGCTGGCGGAAGTAGGAGCTAAGGGCGGTTCGCCCAGAAAGCTTGAATCGGCCAGACGGTTAAGCTTACCTGGCCGGGCCAGGCTGTCCAGCAGATACCGAAACGTCACCGCGCTATACAAAATCTGGGCTTCCTGACTGGGTATTCCTACAGTCGGCACTGACTCTTCTCCTTAAAATTTTCCCACACTACATCCGCGCTAATCATCTCAATATACGTTTTAATAAGCACATTTAATAAAAAAAGAGACGTTTACATCGTCTCGAAGTCTACTTTCGTGGCAGCCACCAGGTCATATTCTTTTTGCCGGTCGGCCTGTAACTGCCGCGCCAGTTCGTCCAACCGCTCGTCCAGTTGCGCGGCCAGAGGCCCGCCCTTGCGTCGAGCAGCATCTACCAGAGCCAGAGCCATCGCCTGACGCGGACGTTGGCCCATAGTCATGCCGAAGCCGAATTGCCCATCCAGTTCCAGGCGCACTTCCGTTACCAGCACTTCACCGGCATTGAACTGACTATCGGCGACGGTTTCTTGCATCCGCAGCATTACCAGACCCTGTTGCGGCCCGCTCAAGATTTTGATCTGGCTGGCCGGGTAATATTCCAGAACCGTAAGAGCCAATTCTTCGGCCTGGTCTTCTTTTAGATGTGCTAAAACTTTAGAATAATTTTGCATGTCCACACTGGTAATAATTAGTTAATCAACATTAACGTACACTTTTAACTTACCCTGCAATATTGGCTCAACCTGAGCCTATAGTAACACTTTTCGGCCCCTATCACTATTGTCTTTAAGCTTAGACTCGTCAGAAGGCAGTCAGCCTTTTAGCTGACCACCTTCTGAAAAGAACCTGTTTGAAGTAGGGCGGACTTACTTCAGTTTGGTCAGGTCAAGGTTCAAGATTTTAGCGATGTCGCGCAAGCCGTCGTAGGTGGCGTTGCTGGTTTCCTGGAAACCGGCAGTGTTGACCGCCTTGAGAGCCGCCGGGTCTTTAACGCTCAGGAAAGCGGCGCGGATGGCCGATTTGTCGCCAGCACTCAACTCTTTGCGAACGGCAATCGGGCTGTTAGGAATAGGGTCGCTCTTGGCGATAATCTTGACATCGCTCTCGCTGACTTTACCTTCCGAAACCAGCCGACTGTACACATCGCTGGCAACTGCTCCCGCGTCAGTCTTACCACCGATTACACCCAAAAGTGAAGCATCGTGACCGCCCGCAAAAACGCCTTTAACGTCCTTGTCCGGGTCGAGGCCAGCCTTGAGCATGGTGTAGCGCGGCACGAGGTTGCCACTGGTCGAGGCGGCATCTACAAACGAGAAACTTTTGCCTTTGAGGTCGGCCAGGGTAGCGATATTGGTGTTCTTGGCACTGGTGATGATAAAACTGTTGTAGCTGGTTTCACCTTTTGTGCCAAGCTGTAGCAGGATCGCTTCGCCGTTGTACTTGTCCGCCGACAGCACATAGCTGAAGGGGCCAAACCAGGCTACGTCAATCTTGCCACTGGCAAGGGCTTCGATAGTGGCGGTGTAGTTGGTGCCAACGAAGATTTTGACCGGCACGCCCAGGTAATCCGACATAGCTTTTGCAAAAGGTTTTGTATCGTCGAAAACCTTCGTGGCATTCTCCGCCGGGATCACGCCTAATTTTACTTCGCTCAGGCTGATTTTGGCCGTCGCCCCGGAAGCAGGAACTGCTCCACCACCCAACGTGCCGGAAGCGGCAGTCGTCGCGGCGGCACTGGTCGCGCCGGCAGCAGTAGTGCCACTGGCAGTCGTCGCGGCCGCACTGGTGGTGGCCGCACTGGTGGTAGCAACTGCGGCAGTCGTAGCAACCGCACTCGTCTTCGCGGCTACGCTGGTCATCGCCGGGGCAGTCGTCGCGGCTACGCTGGTCATAGCGGCGGCGGTGGCTGCGGCCAGGGTCGTGGAGGTGCTGGCGGCAGTGGTACCGGCGGCAGTTGCCCCGGTCGAAGTGCTGGAGGTCGCGGTATTGTCGCCGCAAGCAACCAGAAGGGCCATCACTACGATACTTAACAGCAGTGCGCTGACAAGTCGCAGCGTTTTGCTAGTCTTAAACATAAACTCTCCTTCTGAGGTTTGTTAACCAACTCTCTAAATCCTAAAAAAAGTCTGATACAACGGAGCGGGCCAAAATTAAGGCCATCTGACGCTACCTCGTTGTATAGTCGGGATGAAGCGGGCCTCCTCGCCCACTCGTAAAGATAAGTGCCTTCTTAGATAATGCGGGAACGTACAAAGTCACTAAATCGGTCTAAAATTGAGACGGTAATAATCAGTACCACCAGCAACACGGCGACATTGGCATAGTTCAACAGGGACAGATTTTGTTGCAGTAAGAAACCGATGCCTCCACCGCCTACAAAAGCGACCACCGTTGAGTCGCGCCCGTTCGACTCCCAGTTGAAGATCGAATAGCTGGCGACCAGGGGAAACGCCTGGGGAAAAACGCCCCAGCGGAAAGTCTTGAGGCCGTCAGCCCCGACCGCGTTAAGGGCTTCGAGCGGTTGCGGCTTGACCGACTCGAAAGCTTCGGCGTACAACTTGGTCAGAACCGAAACCGAATGCAGGGCCAGTCCTAACACGCCCGCGCCCGGCCCTAAGCCCACAAAGGGGATAAACAGGAGGGCCAGGATCAGCGAAGGCACCGCCCGCACCGTGTTAATCAGGAAGCGTACAATGTTGTAGATAATCGGGTGCGGGGTCGTGTTACGCGCTGCCAGGATACTCAGGGGGAGGGCCACCACTATGCCAATGACGGTGGAAGCAACGGCGGTTTGGACGGTCAGCAGCATCGGGTCTACCGCCAGGCTGAAATAATCCCACTTGGGCGGAAACATACTTCGCAAGAGCCGTCCGCCGTTAGGACTGTTGAAAAGATCGCCGACGGTGCTAAAACCAAAATCCTCGATGCTAAAGCCCCACCACAAAAACAGCCCTACCAGAGCCACAATCGCCATCGCGCTGCCCTGGAAAGCCAGATAGATCATCCCACCGACCAGAACCAGGCCAATCAAACTACTGATGTCTAGCTGGTCTAGCTTGTAGGTAAACAGGCCCAGGTCAACTATTTTCAGCAAAAAGAAAGCGGCCAGGAGTGCTAAAAGGATAATTGAGGCCAGGACGCGCTGACTACGAATCTCCTGGGGATGGCGAACTAATTTCGGGCCAATCGAGATAAGCCCGATTGCAATAATTGCCAAGCCTCCCCAGAGGTTCACGCCGAAGCTGATCGTATTGGTAACATCTAGCTTACCGGCATTGATAATGTGGGTGAAGAACAGGAGTGCCAGGGCCAGAATGACCAGAAGGGGGCCGAACAAACGCCAGTTGGGAGTTCCAAAGGGCCGCAGCAGGTTGTGGTTGGCGTCGGTCGAGAATTGCCTGGCAAAAGCATCCTCGCGGTTCTCGCCTGGTTGGGGTTGCAAAGCGGGCAAAATAGCCGATTGATCTAGTTTTTTCTCTTTTTCTTTCTCTTCAATAGACACTTTTGCGGCCCTATCTCTTCCTGACTACCTTACTAAACTAAATTACTACTCGACAAGGGAAACGATCATTTAAAAATACCCGGCCTGGCCCCTATTTTTCTGTTAAACAGCGTCCACCAGTTCGTAGCGCGATTTTAGGTCGGGGTTGTCGCTACGGTAAATTTCGCGCAAGACAGCCGTAGTCAGGTCGTTGGGCGGGCCGTCATAAAGGATGCGCCCTTTAGCCACGCCGATGATCCGGTCTGCAAACATCTTGGCCGTTTCCAGGTCGTGAATATTTACCAGCGTTGGGACTTTTTCTTCTTTAGCCACCGTCCGCAGGTTGTTCATAACTCCCCAGGTTAATTCCGGGTCGAGACTGGCGACAGGTTCATCCGCCAGAAGTAAGAGCGGTTCCTGAGCCAGTGCGCGGGCAATCGCTACGCGCTGTTTCTCGCCGCCCGAAAGCCGGTCGGCCCGGTTCTTGGCCCGGTGCAGCATATTTACCCGTTGCAAACACCACAGAGCCTGCCGTCGGTGGGCCGGGTTGAAATAACCCAGCGTGGCACTAAAACTATTTATGTAACCCAACCGACCGATCAAGACATTCCGCAAGACGCTGAGGCGATCCACCAGGTTAAATTCCTGAAAGATAAACCCGATTTTGCGGCGTAATAACAGCTTTTCGTGGTCGCCTAACTTTGTTATATCAATATTGTTGATGCGGATACTACCCTCGGTGGTGGGGATCAGGCCGTTGATGCAGCGTAAGAGAGTAGACTTTCCGGCTCCACTCCGCCCGATGATACAAACGAATTCGCCGCCACGAAGTTCAAAGCTTACGTCAGACAATGCTTCATAACCGTTGGGGTAGATTTTGCGGAGGTTTTTAATTTCGAGCAATGCCGGGGCCTTCGAGGTGTCGTTCAAAGCTGAGCCTTATACTTTCCAATAACAGTTCTTGCCGCTATAAATGCCTGGTTTTTTGCCAGACCCGGTTTGGCTATTGATAGTTAGCAGGCAGGCCGTTCCCGTTTGAACGATCCGCCTTTAGACTGCCCAAAAGAAAATCCTGAATTTATCGAAAACCCATACTGAGTCTACGGTGACTGCTACGCGTCAAAATTAGTCCAGTTCAGGCAGAGCGGCTGATAACAGCAGAACTGCAATCTGTGTTGAGACAAGAACATAGAAGTAGAATCCCACAGGATATGACCATGCTAGAACTTCTAGTTTAAGGAGTTGTCAATGGTTTGTTAAAGAGTTTTTAAGATTTTGAACATCTAATTAAGAAGATGTTAACAAAGCTGCGCAGTTTGGGACAGAGTTAGCCAGGTTTGCAATAAAAATCGAGGAAGCCTCTCAGCCTGATTAAAAGGCTGGTTTGTTGCAGTCGTGTCACCCGGAGAGCTAAAATAAAGCCGTATGTTTTAGCTTTACCCTTTTGTCAGGATCAGGCTCGCTAATCGGAGAGAACCTCGTTGATGTCCGAAATTTACAAAGCGCACTACAGTTCGCCGCTTGGCCCGGTCGAGATAACCGCAACCGAACGCGGAATAGCTTCGATCTTGTTTGTTAAAGACGCGGTAGAACTGCCGACCTCGAAATCAGCCCTGCTAGAAGAATGTTTAGAGCAACTTGACGAATATTTTCAGGGCCGCCGCGAACAATTTTCGGTGGCGGTTTGCCAGCCTGGTACGCCTTTTCAAGAAAGAGTCTGGCAGGAGTTGAGCCACATTCCTTTTGGGCGCACGGCCAGTTACCTGGATATAGCGGTAAACCTGGGCGACCGCAAAGCAGTGCGGGCGGTGGGCGGAGCAAACGGGCATAACCGGGTCAATATTCTGGTTCCCTGCCACCGGGTGATCGGCAGCAACGGCAAGTTGACCGGCTATGGCGGCGAGGTCTGGCGCAAAGAGTGGCTACTCAAACACGAGCAAAGAGTCTATACCCCGACTTTGTTCTAGCTAGAAGCGATTTCAATTTAGAAAGAACACGATTTAGAAAGAACATGATGTTTAAGAAAAATTCGCACTGTTCGTATTGCGGCACAGCCTTTGATGAAAACCAGCCCTGGCCGCGCAAATGCGCTAATTGCGGTCGAAGTAGTTACCTCAACCCGACCCCGGTAGCAGTGGTGCTGCTGCCGGTAGACGGCGGCCTGTTGACTGTGCGGCGGGAAGTCGAACCGCGCAAAGGCTTTCTGGCTCTGCCGGGTGGTTTTATCAACCTGGGCGAAAGCTGGCAGGAAGCCGCCGCCCGCGAATTGTGGGAAGAAACCGGCTGCAAAATCGAAGCGGCGGAAGTAGCCGATTTTCGGGTCTTGAGTGCGCCGGACGGCACGGTGCTGATTTTTGGGCTGGCCCGGCCTCGCCAGGCCACCGATATTCCGCCACTGGCGGCTAACGCTGAAGTTAGCGAGGAAGTAGTGATTACAGGGCCGCAAGAACTGGCCTTTCCCTTGCATACCCAGGTTGTCCGCGAGTTTTTCGAGCGGCCAGGCCCCAAAAGTAGCGAAACCGTCCAGTAATAGGCATAAAGTGAGCCGCCAGGCCGGGTTCAAAAGGCAATTTTGAAATATTACCTGATTTTACGTCTTTTTCGTTCGATCTTTACCTCTATATATCATTAGCGAGTGTTAGAGCGCGTATTTTTGTTATCCAAGTAGAAAACAGCCCATCTCATCCTTCACCTCAACTTGCCTGTTACCTGCTTTTTATCAACGGGGATTGATACTTTACCTTCTCGCTACCTGGCTCGATCCAACTTCAAAGCTTGTAGTTTAGAGTTTTAATAGACTGGTCGAGTTAACTTTTACCTTTTCGTGACAACCTCATATCATATATCCTTCAAGAGGAGCATACTTTAGATGAGAGAAAAATATAGGCGGAGTCTGGCAGCATTATTTGTCCTGGCCTGGTTCTTTGGTTTGGTCGGCGCAGTTACGCCGGTGGTGCAAGCAGCGCAGGGCGGACAGGCCGGGATGGAAATGCAGCAAGCAGTTCATTCGGACACTTCCAGGCCGTTGCGCGAAGTCAAGGCCAGTTCGCCTTTTGCCGCAGGGCCGCACGAGAAGCCCTTACGCCTGATCCAGCCTAACGGCACTACGCCCAGCAATCCCGACACGGCGGTTCAAGATACCGCTACCGGCCCGGCAGTTTCAACCACGGGTCTGCGCAGTTTTGACGGCGTGGGTGTCCCCAACTACCAGGTGAACGCCGCACCCCCGGACACCAACGGTGCTGCTGGCCTGACTCAGTACGTCCAGTGGGTCAACGAAGCCTTTGCTGTTTTCGACAAGGCGACTGGCAACATCGTATACGGCCCGGTAAACGGTAACACCTTGTGGCAAGGTTTTGGTGGCCCCTGCGAGACTAATAACGATGGCGACCCAATCGCGCAGTACGACAAAGCCGCTAATCGCTGGGTATTGACTCAGTTTTCGGTAACTGGTGGCCCGCCTTACTATCAGTGTGTGGCTATTTCGGCTACTTCCGATGCTACCGGCGCGTATTACCGCTATTCCTTCTCGTATAATCAGTTCAACGATTATCCCAAGCTAGGAGTCTGGCCGGACGGCTACTACATTACCTTCAATATGTTCAGTGGCAACAGCTTTGCCGGAGCCAAAGTTTGCTCTTACGACCGGGCCAAAATGTTGACCGGCGCACCGGCCAGCCAGATTTGCTTCCAGCTTGGTACAAGCTATGGTGGACTTTTGCCTTCCGACCTGGATAGCGCAACACCTCCGACGGCAGGGACACCTAACTTTGTGATGAGCTTTGGCTTGAATTCGCTTAACTTCTGGAAATTCCACTCCGACTTCGCCACGCCTGCTAATTCAACCCTGACCGGGCCATCAAGCATACCGGTAGCTTCCTTTAGCCAGGCCTGTACCACGGGAGCCTGTATTCCCCAGGCTGGCACTACCCAAAAGCTCGATGCACTGGGAGATCGCCTGATGTATCGGCTGGCCTACCGTAAATTCAGCGACCACGAAGCTCTGGTGGTAAACCACTCGGTGCGGGTTGGCACGAATAAACGCAATAGCTCGACCGGCCTACGCTGGTACGAACTGCGCAGTCCTTCCACCAAACCTACTCTTTATCAGCAGGGAACCTATGCACCCGATGCAACCTCACGCTGGATGGGCAGTATGGCGATGGACAAAGCAGGTAATATCGGCATAGGCTATAGTGCTTCCAGCACTAGCATATTCCCCGGTATCCGCTATACAGGCCGAGCGGCGACCGATCCGCTGGGCACTTTGCAAGCTGAGTCTATTATTCAAAATGGAGGCGGTTCGCAGAGTGGCAGTCAGCTTGACCGCTGGGGTGACTACAGTAGCATGAGCATTGACCCTGCCGACGATTGCACGATGTGGTATACGACCGAGTACCTCAAAACTACCGGAGCTTTCAACTGGAGTACCCGCATCGCGGCTTTCAAATTCCCGAACTGCGTATAACACCTGTCCTGAACAGTCTGTTATTACCAGAAAGCAAAAGCAGGAGGCTACCCGTGCGAGTAGCTTCCTGCTTTTGCTTAGGCTTAGACTTTTAGGTTGTTTTACATCGCTAAAAGCAAGATTTAGCCTTTATTGCTCAGGGCGGTTGCAAAGCCGAGTTCTGCCCTTTTCTTCCTCGCCCGGTCTCGCCATCTCACGCCATGTCATTCTGAGCCTAGCGAAGAATCTTCTTGAAAGAGCAAAATTGTGCTTTGCCAAGAAGATTCTTCGCTACGCTCAGAATGACATGGTGTATTGTTCGACGGTTGCATCACCCCACCCTGTTCGAGGTTAAGTGTAGCCTTTTGTGAATCCGTTCGACCACAACCCACTTTACAAACCACAGGCTACGGATAAGATCGAACAGCAGGGGTGATGCAACCGTCGAACAGTACAATGACATGCGGACTATGCTACAGTCCTGCTCTGGATTACAGGGCCAATGCAAAATCAGTGCTTGGCCTGCCCTTCCTCGCCCGGTCTGTCTCTGTCACGCCCTACGGGTGTGAGCGAAGCGAAGAATCTTCTTCAATAAGCAAGATCGGGGTAGCTTAAGAAGATTCTTCGCTTGGAGTTGCTTTTATTCAAGACCCGGCTTAGTTTTCGCTCAGAATGACATGCGGACTTTGCTACAGCCCTAATTGTGGATGAGCGAAAACTTGAAAAAAGCTGGCCCTGGCCTTATTATAGCCAGGTTCCTTTCGGTTTACTTTCGCTTTAGATTATTCTGTTAAAGCTAAATTTAACGCAACCTGCGCCCATCTGAGGTTGGGATTTAGACCTGCCAGGACAAGCAGAAGGAGAAGTTTTTAGTGGGTAGAACGGCACTGATTACAGGCGGAGCGGGCTTCGTAGGTTCGCATCTGGCCGAAGCTTTACTGGCGCGAGGCGATGAAGTATACGTAATTGACGATCTCTCGACCGGGGCGATCTCGAATATCGCCCATCTGAAAGCCAACCCGCGCTTTCATTACACGATTGATACTATCGCGCACGAAGCGGTATTAGCCGAACTGGTAGACGGAGCGGACAATATTTATCATCTGGCGGCGGCAGTAGGCGTCTTTCTGGTGGTGCAATCGCCGGTTTACACTATCGAAAATACCGTGCGCGGAACCGAGCTTGTTCTCAAGTGGGCTAACAAGAAGAAGAAAAAAGTGCTGCTAACCTCGACCTCGGAGGTTTACGGCAAAAGCACCCGTCTGCCCTTTCGAGAAGAGGATGACCTGGTGATCGGGCCAAGCTCGATGGGCCGCTGGAGCTATGCCTGCTCGAAACTCCTGGACGAATTTCTAGCCCTGGCCCACCACCGCGAACACGGCTTGCCGGTGGTGGTAGCCCGGCTTTTTAATACGGTCGGCCCTCGCCAGAGCGGACGCTACGGCATGGTGATACCGCGCTTCGTCAGCCAGGCGTTGGCGGGCGAACCCCTGACGGTCTTTGGCGACGGGCAGCAAACCCGTTGCTTTACTTATGTAGCCGATGCTGTGACCGCCCTGATCGGCCTGATGGACAGCCCGGACACCCTCGGCCAGGTTTACAACGTCGGCAACCCGGAGGAAGTAACAATCGAAAGTGTCGCCGGGCAGGTAATTGCCAAGAGTGGAAGCCTTTCGACTATCCAATACGTACCTTACGACAAAGCGTACAGCGAAGGTTTCGAGGATATGCCCCGCCGGGTGCCGGACATCTCGAAGATTCAACAGGCTATCGGCTACGCTCCGACTGTCCATCTGGACGGTATTCTCGACCGGGTAATTGCGGCCAGCCCCAATAAAGACTCAGGGTTGGTATCACTTTAAAGACTTCGGCTTTTTGTTCGCACTAACTCTGGCTCTCTAGCCTAACTCAGTTTGGAAGTTAAACAATGACCAGGACCAGCCGACCTAGAATTTGTAACTAATTATAGACAGGTGAAAAGCCCAACATTTCAGAATTTAGAATAATACACTAACAATTGTCTAGAATTAATATCGTAACGCTTTTGCATATGGTATAATGAATTTCAGTTAACAAATTTTGATGCGCTCTTTAACGCAATAAGTTATGCATTGCCCCAGTAAGATTAAAACGTCGGTTTGGTTTGAGCGGTACACAGACACACAGGTTGAATCTTGAATATTGTTAAAACAGCTCGATTTCTGCACAGGCTTACTTGAGCTAAACTGAAGTAGAGTCAGGCATTACACTCCAATCTAACACGAGAACTACTACCATGATACGTCCTACTCTGCCAGCCTGGCAAAACCTGCCTCAAAACGAATATCGCTATTCGCAAGAGTTGAGAAAACTTCGCTTGCGTTCTCACGCCCGCAAAGTGGGCATCCGTATTTTAGATAACGGTTCTATAGTCTTTAGCATTGTGACGACTCCTTCATTCAATGCTACGATTTATCTCACTACCGGCCCTAATTTCCCTTATACACCGCCAGCTTTGCTGGTCAAGCAAAAAGATCAAGCAATCAGGTTAACCTCTCCCACGCTCCAAAACTGGAAGAGCAGTAGTTCGCTTGCTCAAATCGTGGATGATCTTACTGGTAGTAAGTTTTGGCGGTTGGTCGAGCTGTTCAAGTCGCTGGGTGTCTTCTTGTTAGTCGGCCTGGTGCTGATTGGAATTGCCGTTCAGGTGTTGATTCTGCTATTAGTCAGTACGAACCGTGGAAACACCGAAGCGACCGACTCAACGGCTCTGGTGAAGCTTGAAACGGCGGTCTCAAACCAAAAACAACAAGCCATCGCTGTATTGACGGCGGGGGCGAAAGTAGTTTCCGACACAGGTATTCCAAACCCGGATATTAAGGCAGCCCAGGCAACTTTGACCGCCGTTGTCGAGCAAGAAAAAGTCTTGCTGGGTGTGCGTAAATCGCAAACAGCTACCGCTATAATCAGGGAAAATGCCACTGTAACGGCTCTTGCAGTATCCAACGCGAATGAAGCCACGCGGGATGCCTTTACAGTTCAAGCGCAGCTCAAAGGTCTCACCGTGACGGCTATTGCAATTGCTACTTCAACCGCAGACAGCAATGCTACTAGCACTTCTAGTGCTATAGAGGCCCGACTGATCATCAGTCCCACGCTGTCTAATATCTCATTAACACCTTTGGCGACGGCGACTTCTCAAATCTTTTCAACAGCGTTACCAGTTACTCCGTTATTACCGACCGAGACTATACCCTCTGCGACGGCTACCGCGACGGCTACCGCGACGGCTACCGCGACGGCTAATATTACACCCACCTTTGTGCCTGAGCTACTGACTTCTACACCCGTTCCGGCTATACCGACTGCCACCCTGAGCCAACCAACCTTTACTCCAGTCCCAGCAACCTTTACTCCAGTCCCAGCAACCTTTACTCCGATCCTACCCACTCCAACCGTAACTACGCTTCCGCCAACCTTTACTCCGACAGTGGAACCTCCTACTGTTACGCCGGTTTCGCCAACCTTCACGCCGGTTCCACCCACTCTCACACCAGTTCCGCCTACTCTGACACCAACGGTAAACCCGCCGACCGTTACGCCGGTTCCACCTACACCGCCTCTGACGCCAGTTCCGCCAACCCTTACGCCAGTTCCGCCAACCCTTACGCCAGTTCCGCCCACCTTCACACCGGTTCCGCCGACTCTGACGCCAGTTCCGCCTACCCCTACACCAACGGTAGACCCGCCAACCGTTACGCCGGTTCCACCTACCCCTACACCGACGGTAGACCCGCCGACCGTTACGCCGGTTCCACCTACGCCAACGGTAGACCCCCGGACTGCTACGCCGGTTCCACCTACGCCAACGGTAGACCCGCCAACCGCTACTCCCACGCCGACGGTAGACCCGCCAACACCCACACTGGGTATGCTTGCTGGCGTAACAATTACAACTGTCACCCAGGTCTCACCAGTCCTGCCGACTGGCGCGGCTTCCACTACGGGCGTGACAAAGGATGGCCCAAATAAGGGGGCTTTACCCGGCAAAGGCAACAAGACAATAACAACTCCTGGCCCTACGGCGGTCAGAGGCAGTGCAATACTGTTATCCCAGGTTGGGCTGAATGCCGGGCAGCCCACTCCTACCGCCAGGGCAGTCCCGCTTCCGGCGGCTCACAGTTCAACCTCAACCAACGGCCAGAGGCTAAATCCTGTGGCAGATTGCCGCAACTGTAGCCTGGAATATTTGTTTAGACGTATGTTCAATGCACTGGAACAGAGTATAACCAGGAATTTGACTAATGTACTCATTCACTCTGAGGAACAACGGTAAATAGCACTTACGGCCCAAAGGCTTGACGCCTGAATCTAACTACATAAAGGAACATCGGACATGTATAGGTTTGGTTATTTCTCACTTCGTCGGCTCAATGGAAGAATTTTCTGGGCGTTTATCGGGTTAGCTTCCCTGATGCTGGCAACCGGCATTGGAGCTAATTTTTTACTTAATACCGCCGAGAACCATAACCAGCAGCAAATCTTTCGCCTGCGTCAGGTTGCGGACATAAAGTCGGTACAGGCTTATATTTACGAGCAGCGCAACAACTTGAACATGATTACATCCTACAAAGTATCTAATGTGCTGGAATTTATCGCTATCAACAGCATTCGCACCAGTGAAATTCTCAAAGATATTAGCCGCGATTTTCCACCAGAAGATGAAGCTTACACCCAATTTAACACTACTGTCGAAAAATACCGGGCCATTTCTAGCCAGATGTACGCCAATATTGGTCAGAATCGCACGCTAGAGCAGGAAACCGAACTTTACAACGGTATAAAAGACCTATACGCCGGGTTAGATGCCAGCGTATCTGCTCTTTTAGAGTCGCGGCAACGTGCGGCGGACGCCTCGCGGATTATTTATGTGGGTGTGTTAGATAGCACACGCTGGACTTATCTGGTGATTGCCATAATTTTATTTATTCTAGCTGTTTTTTTCGCCGCCATCATCGCCCGACTGATTGCAAATCCTTTGGCTCTGCTGGTCAGCCAGTTACGTTATATCGCCACCAATGATCTCACTAAACAAATGCCTCCTAAAGGAGCGGATGAAGTAATCGAACTCAGTTTTATCTTTAACCGCACCATTGTTAATCTCAAAGGGGTAATAGGCCGAATTCAAGAGCAGGTCAAAAATATCTCTACTACCAGCGAACAACTGATTAATTCGAGCAACACTCAGGCAGGTAGCCTGTCCGACCAGGCTGAGGCAGTTATGCAGACTTCGGAAACGATTTTGGAACTATCCAGTACCAGCAACAATATTGCAGAGTCTGCCGCGCTGGTAGCTCAAAGTTCTAACGAGGCCCTGGAGAGTGCCAACCAATGTTACGATAAAATGCTGGGCGCAAACGGAACCATGAACGAAATTCGGTTACGAGCTAACGCGACGGCTGAACGCATTCTGAACCTTAACGTGGTAGCCCAGCGTATCCGCGAAGCCACCCTGCTGATTGATACTTTCTCGAACGAAACACATCTGCTGGCTCTAAATGCCGCTATCGAGAGTGCTGGGGCGGGCGAAGAAGGGGCACGTTTTGCCGTGGTGGCCGGCCACGTCCGCAAGCTGGCTCAAAGGTCGCGGGTAGCGGCTACCGATATTCAACACTTAGTCAAACAAATTCAGCAGGCTACCGCAAGTAGCGTACTGGCAACCGAAGAAAATATCAAAGTCGTGGTGCTAGGCGAAAAGATGGTCAGCGAAAGCTTGCAAGCTAACAAAAATATCATTGACCAGATCAGTCAGACTACCCAACTGGCTGAAGTTATCTCACAGGTGACACAGCAGCAAAACGCAGCCAGTACCCAGGTAGCCGCTACAATGGTGCAATTAAGCCAGATCAGCAATAACATCAGCTATAACAGTCAGCAGTATGTTTCTAGTGCTAACAATCTAGGCGAGGTTATTAACCAGCTTAACGCCGTAGTAAACACTTTTCGACTGGACGAAAGCCCCCACAGCCAGACACTGGAGGCAGAGCTAAGCAACTCACCCGAATTTACTAACCAGGAAAACCGTGAATCCGCCCGTTTAGCGCAACCAGCCCGTAGCGCGGGCTAGTTGCGCGGTTGGGGCGCAAATCAACCAGAGAACCAGGAAGGGGTGGTTCTAGGTGACGATCAGATTGACCGTGGTACTACCCTGATTGGCACAACTAACCGTTACCTGGGCAGTACCGGCAGGTGTCTGTGGCGCAATCGTCCACTGCCATTTAACATACCCCGCACTATCTGAAATTTTATCAAACAGCCCCGGCTTCAGGATATAGGGTTCGAGATTATAGGGTTCGAGATTATCTGGAAAAGAAAAAGAGGAGAGAGGAAGCCTGGAGAGTAAAGCAAAGATTTCTGGAATATTATTGTACTCTCTATTCAGAAATGCTACTATAGCTCAGTAATAAAAAGGCAGCCCTGAACGAGGATGCTGGCGAGGGCAAAAGAAACCGGACAAAGTTGGAAATTTCTGGTAATTTGTGCGTATAGTAGGCATTAGCGAGCTATTAAAACGGGCGCAGGAGTATATCGGAGCCAGTTCAGCCTGGGCGGAAGTGCTGGGCGAGGAACGGCGTGGTATCCTGACCCTTTACGAATACGTAGTGCCAGACGGTTCGGAACGCTGGCAGGGCTATTACGCGCCCTGGGCCAGGATAAGCCCGGTGGACGCCGCCAGTAGCTTGTTTGTGTTGTCCTACTACCGCGACAACAAGAAATGGCAGGATTTAGATGTCGCCGGGCATCTTGAGGAATGTTTGCAAGCGATCAAAGAGAATGTTTATAGCGTTTTCTTCTACCCTCAAAGCTGATTTGCTCCCCGCTTGACCCTATACAGGCCGTTTGGAAGAATAAACTTGAGAGAAAGGAACCCATGAAATTTATTGCTAATATTGACGCTACCAGAGACGACATCAAACTCATTTTGCAGATATTGCGGGATAAAATGGATTACGCCGAGCCGGACGATACTTTCCGGGTCTATATGCGCGACAACGAACCGGGCGGGGTGATTGTGGAAGAACGCTACGACGAGAACGAGAATTTAATCGAACGGCGCAACCATTAGCCCATATCGGCGAGGCAAAGTGCGATGCACCTGATCAAACGCTATTCTAACCGCAAACTCTACGACACCCAGACCCGCACTTACATTACCCTGGAAGGGGTAACGGCCCTGGTAGTAGCAGGAGCCGAAATCAAAGTGGTGGATAACGACACCGACGAAGACCTGACGACCGTAGTGTTGAGCCAGCTTTTGCTAGAGCGCGAACGGGCGGGCCGGTCGCTGTCTTCCACCCTGCTATCCGGCCTGATCCGCAGTGGCGAAACGCTGGGTCGAAGTCTTTCCAGTCTGGCCCGCCCCCTGAACCGGGTAACTCTGCTGGGTGCGCTGGAACACGAAGTCGAGCGCAGTCTGAAATTTTGGTTGGAAGTCGGGCAGGGTAGCGAAGAAGAAGTTTTGAAGCTGATCGAGAATTTGATCGAGCGGCGGCGGCGGGTTAGAACGAGTAACGGCGAGGGAACCCGGCCTGGTTCTGGCCCCGGCCTGTTGCGACGGCGTGGCCTGGACGATTTTGAGACCTGGGACGAACCGGTGCCTCCCGGTCGGCCTGACCCGCCGGGGGTTGATGACGCCGAAGCCCGAAAGTTGATCAGTCGGGCGGCGCAACTGGCTTTGTGGTTGGCCCAGGAGGGCGAAGGTGAAAATCGGGCCGGGTTGTGGCGGAGCGAACTGGCCGAAATCAGCCGCCGCCTGGTCGAACTGGCGGCTGAACATCGGCCTGACTGAACCAAAAGCGCGGACAGCTAGTTGCTAAAGGCTGTTTGCACCGTATCGCCCGGCTTGTCGAAAGCGAGCAGGCTCTCGCCACGAGCAGTCCGCGCCGCGCTGGGTAAAGCTCCCACGCTCAGGCCAATCCCCTGGCCTTTAGCTGAAATTGCAATCACCTGGGCCTTAGGTTCTACTACCAGAGCGCGGGCCACCCGGTCATCTTTATCAGGGCCAAAATCAAGGCTGGGCTGACCGTTCGTGGCGCGGCCTTTGAGCGGGTATTGCTCTAAAGGCACTTTCTTGACTATCCCACCGGCAGTTAACATCAACAGGAACCGGCTTTCGTTCGGCACTGCCGCTACGAATTCCGCCCCGACCACAACCGCGCCTGCCGGTAGACCGATTCCCTGTACTCCCTGGCTGACCCGGCCCTGCTGCGCCCGCACTTCATCGGCGGCGAACCGCAAAGTCGCGCCCCGGTCGGTAGTCAGGAAATAGTCGCCATTGACCGGAGCAGTCAGGTTTTCGGCCTCCTGTCCGGCACTCGCCCCCACCAGCACCGCCGCTATGACGGCATCGCCTTCGGCTAGCTTGAAGTCGGCCAGGCCATCCTCTCCGGCAGTCCGATACTCTGAGACGGGAGCTTTCTTGATTTTACCAAGCCGGGTAAACTCTACTACCTGGCTATTCTCGGCAAAATCGGACACGCTCAGCACCCCGACGATCCCTTCACCTTTTGCCAGTTGCAACCGTCCTTTCAGGGCTTCGCCCTTACCCGCCCGCGTGCCTTCCGCCACGTCGCTGACCGACAGGCCAAAAGCCCGGCCCTGGTTAGTGATAAATAGCAGGTGATCCTGGCTGCTGGTTAGAATCGGTTTTAAGGCCAACCCTTCATCGCCCCGCGTGAGCGGTACAAGCGGGCCGGGGGCAGCTTTGCCGTTCTTTTTACTCTTTGTATAAGTATCGGCGGGCAGCGTGCGAAGGGTGCCGTCACGGGTGAGCGCGACCAGCACTTCTTTACGGTCTACAATGCTGGCGATATGCAAAACCGCCCCGGTCGCCGTGCCGGTCGCGTCAATGATCGTGCGGCGGTCGTCGCCAAACCGCTTGATCAAGTCTTGCATCTCGCGCTTGAGCAAAGCTACCAGTTTGGCCGGGTTCGCCAGCAAATCCTGAAGTTCGGCAATCCGGCCCGCCAGTTCTTCCTTTTCCCGGCTGTACTTACCGGCGTCCAGGCGTGTCACCTGGGAAAGAGTCATGTCGGCGATCACGCTTACCTGGCGTTCGCTCAGTTTGTACCTGGTTTGAATTTTAGTGCGGGCTTCCTCGCGGTCGGCAGCTTCCTGGAAAATTTTGACGATCTGCTGGGCGTTAGCACTCCCGATAATCAAGCCTTCCACGATGTGTAAACGTTCCTGAGCGCGGGCCAGATCGTGCTGGCAACGGCGGCGCAAAACGTCTTGCTGATGATTATTCCAGTAGTTCAAAAGCTCGATCATTCCAACTTGCTTGGGCTGGCGGGCCGCTTCCATCGGTTGACCAAAGAGGAAAACCATCTGGGCGGTGATTGAAATCTGCAAATCGCTCCGCTCGTAAAGCTCTTGCAAAACCTGGGTCGGCTGGGCGTCCTTCTTGAGTTCGAGGACAATCCGAGTGCCTTTCTCGGCGTCGGTTTCGTCCCGCACATCCGGCACCAGACCTTCTAACTTGCGCTCGTTGATAGCTTTAACCAGGGAAGCCTTCACCCGGTCGCGGCCTATCGGCGGAATACCCACCACGATCAGGTAACGCTGCCGGGTACGTGGATTTTCTTCCAGGCGCACCTCGCCCCGCACGACGATCCGCCCTTTGCCGGTCGTCAGGTAATCCTTGATCCCGTCCAGGCCCATCACCCGGCCTCCCCCGCTAAAATCCGGCCCCTTGATATAATCGAGCAACCCTTCGACCGTCATAGTGGGTTTATCGAGCAGGGCAATCGTGGCTCGTACTACTTCGCTCAAGTTGTGGGGTAGAATATTGGTCGAAAGCCCGACGGCGATCCCGCTCGAAGGATTGACCACCGGCGGTAAATGGCCGGGCATGTAATCGGGTTCCAGTACCCGCGGGTCTTGCTTGTAAGTCGGGTGGAGCGAGACAGTTTCTTTTTCAATATCCGCCATCAACGCTTCGGCCATCGGGCTAAGCCGGGCTTCGGTGTAACGGTACGCCGCCGGGGGGTCGCCATCGAGCGAACCAAAATTGCCCTGACCTTCGATCAAGGGATAGCGCATGGTAAAATCCTGGGCCATCCGCACCATCGCATCGTAGACCGACGAGTCGCCGTGCGGATGATAATCGCCCAGGATACTCCCGACGATCTCCGCCGATTTCACGGTCGTGCGGCTCGACAAATAGCGTTTGGTCAACATGCCGTAAAGAATGCGGCGTTGCACCGGCTTGAGGCCGTCGCGGGCATCCGGCAGAGCGCGTTCGGTGACAACCGAAAGGCCATAGGCGGCGTAGGCTCGTTGGAGAACTACGCTAAATTCTTCACTTTGAATATTATTATCAAAAATCGTGGTCATGCTTCTCGTCTCTTATTTCTCAAATTTCCTGACTGACTGACTGACTTGCTTGCTTACTTCCGTAACAAAGGTTTCCGGGCCGAGCGCGGCTTTTTAGGTTTGTTGCTCTCCTCAAGAGCGTTAGCGTGGGCCAGCCCGACCCATTTTTCCAACAAAACTTTATCCTCGTGGAAACCGGGCGGGACTAGCAGCCAGTGATTTACCGGCTTGCCGCCTTCCGAATACCGCCACTGCTCGGCCCCTGGCAGGGCTAACAACTCCTGGTAAAGCGTTGGATCGGACAGCCGCAAACCGATACGAGCGGGCGGCCAGACCAAAGCATAGATTGCGCCTCTGGCAAAACTGGCGTAGCAGCCAAACATCTTGCGGTGGGTTACATCCGGCAAATAATCCGAAGTTTCATCCAGCCGTTGCCGCAACTCGTCAACGTTCATAACGCGGTTTCCCTCAGCATTCATAGCCTTACCCCGCCTTAACCTCTCGTCTGATCGCTAGAAATCCAACTCAGCCACCTTGCGGGCGTGTTCGGCCAGGAACTCGCGCCGGGCCTCCGCATTAGTGTCTTCCATAAGCTGACTGACGAGGCGGGCCGCCAGCACGGTATCCTCGATAGTTACGCGCTTGAGAGTGCGGGTAGCCGGGTTGAGGGTCGTATCGCGCAGTTCAATCGGGTTCATCTCGCCCAGACCTTTGAACCGCTTGAATTCCAGGTTGGCCGCATCGGGGTGCTGCCGCAAGAAAACGTCGCGGGCCGGATCGTCCAGCAGCCAGACTACTTTACCCTTGAACTTGACCGAATAGAGCGGCGGACAGGCAATGTAAACGTGGCCGCGCTCGACCAGTTCGGGGAACTCCTGGTAGAACAGGGTCAGCAAAAGGCACTGAATGTGCAGACCGTCCACGTCCGCATCGGCCATGAAGATAATCTTGCCGAATTTCAGGTGGCTATAGTTGAAAGCCGCCCGCGTCCCGGTTCCCAGCACGTTAATAATCGTGCGGATTTCCTCGTTTGCCACCATCTTTTCCAGGTCGGCCTTCGCCACATTCAGGGGCTTACCGCGCAGTTTCAAGATGGCCTGGTAATCGCTGTAGCGGCCCTGGCTGGCCGTGCCACCCGCGCTATCGCCTTCCACGATCAAAAGTTCCGAGCGGGCCGGATCATTCGTATTGCACTTCAAAAACTTCTTGCTAACCGTCGTATCAATCAGTTCGCCGCTCTTGTTCTTGCCACTGCGGGCCAGTTCCTCGGCAAGTTGGGCGTCGTTGCGGGCCTTTTGCATCGACTGGATTTTACGAAGCCATTCTTTAGCCTGCACAGGCTGGCTGTCCATCCACTCCGACAAACCTTCGTTCACCACGCTTCGCAGGATACCTTCGACCGGGGCGTTATTGAGGCGGTCTTTAGTCTGGCCCTGGAACTGCGGATTGTGTAGCTTGACCGATACCACCGCCGTCAAGCCCTGCTGGATCACGTCCGGCTTGAACCCTTCTTTTTCCCGGTTCTTGATGATCCCGAACTTGAGGGCGTAGTCGTTAATCACTTTGGTCAGAGCGGCCTTGAAGCCGGTTTCGTGAACGCCGCCATCACGGGTACGCACGGCGTTAGCAAAGCTCATAAGCTGAGTTTTGTAGCCTTTGTTGGGCTGTAGAGCCACTTCCACCGACACGTCATCCTTGATCTTGATAACCGAAGCGACCTGCCGGAAAAGCGGCTGAGCCTCGGCGTTCATATCGCGGATGTAATCGGGCAGGCCGTCCTTCGAGAAGAATGTAAATTTACCCTGCGCCTGAACATTTTCATCCCACAGGTCGAGGTGAAGCGAAACGCCCCGGTTGAGGTACGCCGCCGCTTTAAGCCGCGACTCCAGCATTTCGTGCGGGTAGTAAACCTCGGCATCGAAGATCGTGCGGTCGTGATGCCAGCGCAACTGCGTACCGTGAAGCTCACGGTCGCAGGGCGTGATCGAGTGCATCTGAGCCTTGCCACGGGCAAACTCCTGATAGAACATCCGGCCCTCTTTCCAGACCGTCAATTCTAGCTTTTCAGACAGAGCATTGATTACAGTCGTGCCGACACCGTGCAGACCGCCCGCAGTTTTGTACGCGCCTTCCTCGAACTTACCGCCCGAATGTGGCACGGTCAGGATTACCGTTGCCGCCGGGAGCGTCTTGTTTTGATATTTCATCGGGTCGAAAGGCATTCCGCGCCCTTCGTCTCGCACCGTCACCCAGCTATCGCTATCAATCGAAATCCAGATATTTTTGCCAAACCCGGCGTTAAACTCGTCAATCGAATTATCCAGAGCTTCCCAGACCAGATGCAATAAGCCACTCGTGCTGGTCGCACCGATATACATACCGGGCCGGTGGCGGATGGCCTGGATACCTTCTAGCACCTGAATATCGGCACTGGTATAGTCTTTGCCGCCCTTTTTAACTTTTGAAAAGGCGTCGCGGCGGGATTGCGCTTTAAGTTGTTGGGCCGTCAGGGGGGCTTCGGCTTCTGCTTCCACTTCCCGGTCTTGCACCGCCTCCGGGGCAGTCTGCGGCGCGAGGGCTAATGCGCCCGACGTTTCCGGCTCGTTTTCTTCAAGCTCGTCGGGTAATTCCATCTCAAAAAGGGAGGCTTGCCCGTAGCCGGATTTGGCTTTGCCAGGCCGGTCGTTCGCTATTTTCTTGTCCAGCATTTGTGTCTTCGCCATTTCCTAAAACCTCAAAAAATATGCTCTCAGGAGCTAATTGACAGGCCAGGCGTTGCCTGCTGGCATACCCGGCGATCAACTTCTCCTGAGAGCCTGAGAAGCCTGGGCTTCCCTCAAATCCTGCTCAATTTACGGAAGTATCAGCCGAACGCCCCGCGTCCACTTTGCTCCAAAAATTCAGGCTGGCCCGTTCTTTATTAGAACAAATGTATTATGCGAACCTATTATACTACACTTCAGGCCGTTGTAAATGCACAATCCTGAAAATTTTAGAGCGGAGCCACCTCTGCTAACACCCGGTCTTCCGCGCAGCCTGGCCGAATAGCCACGTGCATTGCTATTCGGCCAGCCACAATAGGGCTATTCTAAACCCTTTTCTTGCTTATGTAAAGTAGGAAAATCAGCTCCAACAAGAATTCTTGTAAGGAGAAAAGCTGGGCTAACGGCTGAAAATCCTCACATACCCAGCCTGGTCAGGCCATAGCGCATTCCACCCATGCTCTGCACCAGGCTTCGCAATTCCAGCATCGTCAGGGTGCTGCTTACCTCGGCCATCGGCTGAGCGCACTCGCGGCAAACCTCGTCAATGTGGAGCGGTTGCCCGGCCTCCCGCAAAGCCCGCAGGACGGCTCGTTCAAGGTCGGTATCGCCGCTCAGGGCGAACTGAGCCTGAGCGTAGCGTTCTTCGGCGGCCAGGAGTGGGCCAGGCCGCAATTCTTCCATAATTTCAGCCGCACTCGTGACCAGTCGAGCCTGCCCGCGCCGGATCAGTTCGTTAACACCCGCGCTGACCACATTGTAGATGCTGCCAGGTACGCCAAAGACCTCGCGCCCTTGCTCGTGGGCAAAATCCACCGTGATCAAAGCTCCTCCTTTGATACCCGACTCGACAATCAGCACGCCCAGAGACAGGCCGCTGACGATGCGGTTGCGCTGCGGAAAGTTGGTAGCTTCCGGCTGAGAACCGGGGGCGTATTCGGAGAGTAATGCACCGTTGAAATGCTGCGGATCGCTAATTCGCGCAGCCAGAGCGCGGTTTTCGGGCGGGTAAATCACGTCCACGCCACAACCCAGCACAGCCAGCGTGCGGCCTCCGGCATCCAGGGCGGCCTGATGCGCCACGGTATCAATACCCTTCGCCAGGCCACTCACAATCGTGACGCCTTGCTCGGCCAATCCTGCACAAATCTGAATGGTGGCCTGCCGTCCGTAGGAGGTCGCCCGGCGAGTGCCGACCACGGCCAGGGCCAGCGTATCGGCTTCGGATAACTGGCCTTTAACGTACAGCACCGGCGGCGGCGTTTCAATCTGGGCCAACCGTTCGGGATAGCCGGGGCCATCCAGGATCACAAGCTCGATGCCGAGCCGACTCAGCCGCTCTATTTCAGCCTGTGGCTCGAAACTTTGCCGGAATTGCAACACCCGCTCGGTCAGGCGTGGTTCCAATCCTGCCGCCAGCAGGTCGCCAACAGGGGCAATCCAGGCTCGACCCAGGCTACCGAAATAATCGAACAGCCGCCGTAGCCGCACGACCCCAATACCGGCCACCCGGCTAAAAGCCAGCCAGTATTGCTCATCCCCTGCGATGTAGCGATTATCGTCCTCAACCAGTGGCATGGTGAAAAACCTTTTTAGAGTGTAACTTATAAATTGTCAAGGTAAGGTAAGATAAAATAGCACATTCCTTCTAAAGGTGCAATTAACTTTTATGCAAACTATCAAAGAAAGTTATTAAATCTTCTCTATTCGAGGGGTTGTGTGAAACTTGATTTCGTGTAAAAATACTTTGATGAAACTTTGTACAAAGCACCGAGCTTTTTCATGAAGAGCGTTTAGGGTATAATCCCCAGCTATACTCAGGGCGGTATAGCGTGGGTACTTTCGAGAAATCCTGACGTTTCTGGATGCAAAGTTGCTTGCCGGGGATGTAAAGTGGCAGAGAAGCTATTCTAAGGAGGATCAGAAAATGCAGATTTTGGATCGCAGCGAGTTGGGTGCAGGCTCAGGCCCGGAAGATATTGTAGATTTGAGCCAGGCGATACGCAACGGCTCGGTTCCGGCCCTGTACGAAGCGGCTTTGAAAAACGCTGAAGGCACTGTCGCCGAGGGTGGCTCACTCGTCGTTAGCACCGGCAAATACACTGGCCGTTCGCCCAAGGACAAATTTATCGTCCGCGAACCGTCCAGCCAGGAACATGTGGACTGGAAAGCCAATCAACCTTTCGAGGCGGCCAAATTCGACGCTTTGCAAGAGCGGGTTAAGGATTACTTCGGCCAGCGTCAGGTTTACGTCCAGGACCTGTTCGTAGCCGCCCACCCGCAATACCGCCTGCCGATCAGAGTAATCAGCGAATACGCCTGGCAGAATATTTTTGCCCGCAACCTGTTTATTCGTCCCACCGCCGAGGAACTTAAAACTTTCCAGCCCGCCTTTACGGTTTGTGACGCCGCTAATTTCAAGGCCGACCCGCAACGTGACGGCACGCGCAGCGAGACTTTCATCCTGCTAAATTTCGCCAAAAAGATCGTGCTGATCGGCGGCACGCAGTACGCCGGGGAAATCAAAAAGAGCGTCTTTACCCTGCTGAACTACCTCCTGCCGCTCAAAGGCGTGATGTCCATGCACTGCTCCTGCAACTATGGAACCGAGGGCGACGTAGCAATCTTCTTTGGGCTTTCCGGCACGGGCAAAACTACTTTGAGTGCCGACCCCGAACGCACTCTGATCGGCGACGACGAGCATGGCTGGGGCGCGGAGGGCGTGTTCAACTTCGAGGGCGGTTGCTACGCAAAAGTAATCAAGCTGAGCGAAAAAGCCGAGCCGGAAATCTATGCCACGACCCGTCGCTTCGGGACAATTCTGGAAAACGTGGTGATTGACCCTCAAACCCGCCGTCTTGACCTGGATAGCGAAGCCCTGACCGAGAACACGCGGGCCGCTTACCCCCTGGAATTTATTCCCAATATGGATCTGTCGGGGCATACCGGCCACCCCCAGAACCTGATCTTTCTGACCGCCGACGCTTTTGGCGTGTTGCCGCCGATCTCGAAGCTGACCCAGGAACAGGCCATGTACCACTTCCTGTCGGGCTTCACGGCCAAGCTTGCCGGCACAGAACGCGGCGTAACCGAGCCGCAAGCTACTTTTAGCACCTGCTTTGGCGCACCTTTTATGGTGCATCATCCTTCGGTTTACGCCGAGCTTCTGGGCAAAAAGATCGAGGAACACCACGTAAAATGCTGGCTGGTCAACACTGGCTGGACGGGTGGGCCTTACGGCGTCGGTCAGCGCATGAGCATCAAGTACACGCGGGCCTTGATCAGTGCCGCCCTGAAGGGCCAGCTAGAACAGGTCGAATACGTTACCGACCCGGTGTTCGGCCTGAGTGTGCCGCAATCCTGCCCTAACGTGCCGGTCGAAGTGCTGAACCCGCGCAATACCTGGCCCAATCCAGGCCAATACGACGCGAAAGCCCGGCAGGTAGCCGGAATGTTTGCCAAAAATTTCGAGCAGTACGCCCCTTACGTCAACGAAGCGACCCGCCAGGCCGGGCCAAAAATCTAATTTCCTCTGTCCTGTAGAAAGCGGCTACGCTCAGCGATACTTCAAGTATCACTGAGCGGGCCGCTTTCTATTTTTATATCAGAAGGCTTCGCTGGTGCTACAGGGCGAATGCAAAGTCCTAGTTTTGCCGCCCTGTCCTTGTCCCGTCCTGTCCTGTTCTGTCATTGTCACGCCCTGTCCTGTCCCGCCCCGTTCTATCCCGCCCCGTCCCGTCCTGTCATGTCACACCCGTAGGGCGTGACGTGGGTAGACCGGACGTGATCGGGCCAGACCTGCTGCGCAAGGCCAGCCCAGGATCGGCTTTGCATTCGCCCTGGCTGGTGCTGGTCTGGGCTTGCCTAAAAGAGGGTTGGCATATATAATTTTACACAACTTCATCTACAGTTCTGATAAGTTTTAACAGGGAATAAACATGTATCGAGCAAAGACAGGGTATAATCGGCAGCATCGTAATCTAAATGCAAGTTTAGCTGGCCGCATAACTAATCTGGGCCGGGCCGGGCGAAAGCTGGGTCTGCTGCTGGTAAGCCTGAGCCTGGCTCTGAGTTTGCTGGGCCTGGCCGAAGATGCAAAGCCAAAAGCAGCCAGGGCTGTAAGCGGCCCTGGCCCGGCCCTGACCGTAGATGTCGCGGCCAACCGCTACCCGATCAACCCTTTGATCTACGGCATGAATTTCGCCCCGGCAGAACCGGCCAGCCCGGAACTACGCCTGGGCGTTACGGCCAACCGGCAGGGCGGCAATCAGTACACTCGTTACAACTGGCAAACCGATGTCTACAACAAAAATTCCAGCTATTTCTTTACCAATTTCGCCTCCTCTACTCCACCGCCGGATTTTAGCGGCACCAGCACCGAATATTTGGTCAAAAAGAACCAGGACCGCTCCGCCGCCAGCCTCCTGACAGTCCCGATGATTGGCTGGACGCCTAAATCTGCCGGGAAGTACAGTTTTAGTGTGGCGAAATACGGCCCGCAGCAGTTCACCAACGCGGAGCCGGGACGCGAAGACGTTGGAAATGGCCGGACGACCGCCGGAGTGCCGCTCACCTCGAACGACCCTAACGATGCCAACAAACCGACCGATATAGCCTTTCAAAAAAGTTGGATTAGCGCACTTAAAAGTCGGTTTGGCTCGGCTGCCGAAGGAGGCGTGCGGTTCTACGGCCTCGACAACGAGCCGTCGCTATGGAGTATCAATCACTGGGATGTCCACCCCCTGCCAGTCGGCTATGACGAGCTTATTAACGCCAGCAATGACGACCTGGCCCAACCCCGCAAAAACCTGACCTTACAATATGCCAGAGCGATCAAAGAAGCCGATCCTACCGCCCAGATTCTAGGGCCATCCGAATGGGGCTGGTGTGCTTATTTTTATTCGGCGGCGGACGGTTGCACTGCCGGGACAGACCGGGCTAATCACGGCGACAAACCACTGGTCGAGTGGTATCTGGAACAGTTAAAAACCGATAACGGTTTGCCCGGTCATACCCGTCTGCTGGATTATTTCGACCTGCATTACTACCCCCAGGTGATGAACGGAACGCCGCCGATAGCCGCGCCCCTGGACGACAACCTGGCTTCCACCCGCGCTTTACGCTTGCGCTCGACTCGCTCGCTGTGGGACGCCACCTACAGCGACGAAAGCTGGATCGCCAGCCAGCCCGACGGCCCGCAGGTCAGGCTCATTCCGCGCATGCGCCAGTGGGCTAACGCTTACCCCGGCACAAAATTAGCCCTCAGCGAGTACAGTTGGGGCGCGTTTGACTCGATCAACGGGGCGTTGACCCAGGCCGACGTGCTGGGAATTTTCGGGCGGGAACGGCTGGACATGGCAAACCTGTGGCTGTACGAATTTAGCAGCCCTCAACTGCCGATTTTTCATGCTTTCAGGATGTACCGCAACTACGACGGCACCGGCAAAACCTTTGGCGATATGAGTCTGGCCGCCGCCAGTACCGACCAGGGCCAACTGGCGGTATATGCCGCCCAGCGCAGCGAAGACAGTGCGCTGACCCTCATGGTGGTCAACAAGACCGACACTCCCCTGACCAGCCCAATTGCGGTGTCCGGCTTCCAGCCCAACGGCCCGGCCCAGGTCTATCGCTATAGCGCGGCCAACCCGGACGGTATCGTGCCGCAGGGCAATCAGTCCTTTTCGTTCAACTCTACCACTAAAAATTACGAAGCGACCGCTACTTATCCGGCTTTCTCGATTACGCTGCTGGTACTGCCGACTCGCTTCGTGACGGTCTACCACGCTACCGACAAAGGAGAGGGCGACGGCTTCGACTCGTTCTCGCACGCTCTCCAACACCGGCAACCGGGCCAGACTATCGTTTTTAAGTTGCCCAACAACGGCGCGACCGTTCAGGTGCAGGGGAGCCTACCGCTCGTGACTGGCTCGACCATTATCAAAGGCGGGCCGGGTGGAGCAGGGGTGGCCTGTGATACCCGTATAACCCTGGACGGCACGGGAGCGGTGGGCGACGGTTTGCGGTTAGGTGGAAACAGTAGTGAAATTACCGGCCTTAGAATAAAGGGTTTTCCAGGCCGCCAGCTTGTTATAAATTCCACCACCGTTGGGGGCGCGAAAGGAAACAAGCTCGATTGCGTCGTTATAAGCAAAAATGGCTCTAGCCCCTAAGTTCTGTATGTCACGCCCTACGGGTGTGAGCGTAGCGAAGAATCTTCTTGACTAAGCAAGATCGAGGTAAGTCAAGAAGATTCTTCGCTACGCTCAGAATGACATTGTAGTGTTCGACGGTTGCATCACCCTGGCTGTTCGATCCTATCTGTAGCCTGTAGTTTGTAAAGTGGGCTGTGGTCGAACAGATTCACACAGGGCTACACTTACAAACGAACAGGGTGAGGTGATGCAACGCGCAGGAACAGGCCGCAAAGGGTGCCGATAAGCTCCAGCTACACTTACAAACGAACAGGGTGAGGTGATGCAACCGTCGAACACTACAATGACATGGGTAAACCGGGCATGACATGGGTAAACCGGGCGTAACCAGGCGTAACCGGGACTTTGCAACCGCCCTGCTGACAAGCTCAGGGGAAAGGCAAAGTCGGGTTCTGGCCTGTCCTTTCCGCACCCGGTCTCACCCGCTCTACCCAGGTCATGCCCGCTCTCGCCCGGTCAGGCCATGTGTAGTGTTCGACGGTTGCATCACCCCACCCTGTTCGAGGTTAAGTGTAGCCTTTTGTGAATCCGTTCGACCACAACCCACTTTACAAACCACAGGCTACGGATAAGATCGAACTATGATGTACCCCTTTGTCAATACAGAAAAGGGCTGAACTTAAGGTGGAATCGCTTAGATAATATTATCACA
>JBBRBE010000059.1:0-31378 GCA_038206175.1 Chloroflexia bacterium | reverse complement strand
AGATTTCAGCTACGTCCTCCACCACTTCGAGGTCGGTCGGAGCCGGTTCTTCCAGGTCGTCCAGATGCTCGGCCACACCCAGGGCTGCATCGGTACTATCCCAATGAGCCGGGGCTTTGGAGGCTAAACCTTTCTTCTTAAACTTGTTATCCGGCAGCATCAACTCCGGCTGCTCTAAAAGGGCAGCGAAGTCTAGGCTGTCGGGAGTCTCATTCATTTGAATTTGAGTAGCCATCGTTTTCTTCGCCTTCTAGTTTCTGTATGTACACACTTCATGAATAAATACCGTCTGGCTCGGCCCAGGTGTGACGTAAAGATACCGACCGGGGCCGAAGCCCTGTCGTGAAATTAGCACTCCACTATGCACTTCACTGTCAACATTCGGTGAAAACTACGTGCCTGATAGAACCGGAGCAGCGGATGCAGGTCAGTAGACTTTCTAAATTTCGTAACTTTGCAATAATACTCTAAACCTGGCTTCCTGTCAAAATCGTTCGGCGATAAGATTGCGCGTTTTCTTCACCTTAGTATATACGCGCCAATATGTGAAAAGTTACACAATCCGACCCGATTTAACCTTGAAAAAGCCTGGAACCTGATAAGAGAACGAGGAAATAAGGGTTGAAAAGCCGCCGATAACGAACCCTCGGCTGACCGCGTTTCGTTATCAATAAATAATACGTCTTAAATGCGAAAAAGTTTCATAATCTGGTATTATCTGAAAGAATACTCCAACATTTCCTTTACTTCCATTACTTCCATTAGAATTGTGTTACAACTTGACATAGGCCAACAGAATGATTGGTATTTTGGCAGGCGGTTTGCTATAATTAGTACCGTTAACATAAGAGGAATCGAGTAATGTCGGCTCTTTCCTGGTTCATCAGACCCTACCGGGGTGGCCTAGCCTGACCCGACCGGTAGTGACTCGGAGGTTATATCATGGGTGACAACAAGTGGCTAAGGAACAGCTTCGTCTATCTGATTATCATGATAGCCGTGTTGTTGCTGTTCTTCACCATCCTGGGAGGCAACCGGGGTAGCGACTCGAACACCATTCCAATCAGCAAGGTGTTGCGGGATGCTGCGGCCAAGCCTTCTTTAATTAGATCAATTGAACTCACAAACGATAGCGATGTGGTTAAAGTAAAATATCGTGATAACACGGACAAAGTTTCGCGGCGTGAATCGGCCACGACTGACTTTACCACCCAGCTAAAGAACGCTGGCTTTGACTTTGCTGCCGCCGATGCGCCCGAAGTTAAAGTCAATGAGTCTTCCCAATTTGGCGGTATTCTCAACATTTTGACTTTCCTCCTGCCGACTTTGCTCTTTATTGGTGTGCTGGTCTTCATGATGCGGCAAGCCCAGGGTAGTAACAATCAGGCTCTTAGCTTTGGCAAAAGCCGCGCCCGCATGTTCATGGGCAACAAGCCAACCGTCACCTTCAACGACGTAGCCGGAGTCGAAGAGTCGAAACAAGAATTGGCCGAAGTCGTCGAATTTTTGAAGTATCCTGACAAGTTCGCCGCACTCGGCGCACGTATCCCTAAAGGCGTGCTTTTGATCGGCCCTCCTGGTACAGGTAAAACGCTGCTCTCAAAAGCGGTCGCCGGAGAAGCGGGTGTACCTTTCTTCAGCATTAGCGGTTCGGAATTTGTAGAAATGTTCGTGGGTGTGGGAGCTAGCCGCGTGCGCGACCTGTTCGATCAGGCCAAGAAGAACTCGCCCTGTATCATCTTTATTGATGAAATTGACGCGGTAGGACGCCAGCGTGGAGCGGGCCTGGGCGGAAGCCACGACGAGCGCGAACAGACCCTCAACCAGATTCTGGTCGAGATGGACGGCTTCGACTCGAACACGAACGTGATTGTGATTGCGGCCACCAACCGCCCGGACGTACTCGACCCGGCCCTCTTGCGCCCCGGTCGCTTCGACCGCCAGGTAATTTTGGATCGCCCCGATGTACGAGGCCGTATGGCTGTGCTGGAAGTTCACTCGAAGGGCAAGCCGTTGGAGAAAGAAGTTTCGCTGGAAACTCTGGCAAAGCAAACTCCTGGCTTTAGCGGGGCCGACCTCGAAAACCTGGTGAACGAAGCCGCGATCCTGGCCGCCCGGCGTAATCGCAAGACGATCTCGATGAGCGAGATGGAAGAGGCGATCATGCGGGTTGTGGCCGGGCCGGAACGCCGTAGCCGCTTGATTACCGATAAAGAGAAGACCATTACAGCCTATCACGAAGTTGGTCACGCTCTGGTCGCTCGAATGCTGGCAAACGTTGATCCGGTTCACAAAATTACCATCATTCCACGCGGGATGGCTGGTGGTTTGACGATGGTGCTACCAAGCGAAGACCGTATGCTTGGAACCAAGAGCCAGTTCGAGGATCAAATTGCCTGGGGTCTCGGTGGACGGGTAGCCGAAGAGATTATCTTTAACGAAATCTCTAGCGGTGCATCCAACGACATCGAGAAATCTACCGACATTGCCCGCCAGATGGTCACTCGCTACGGTATGAGCAAAAAGCTCGGCCCGATAGCCTTTGGCAAGAGCGAGGAAATGGTCTTCCTGGGCCGCGAGATCAGCGAACAGCGCAACTATTCGGACGAAGTAGCTTACGAGATTGACAAGGAAGTACGCTCGATTATTGATGGCGGCTACACTCGCGCCCGCAAGATTTTGAGCGACAACCGCGACAAGCTGGTTGAGATTGCGGAACTCTTGATCACCAAAGAAACGCTTGAGGGTGAGGAGTTCGAGCGACTCTTTGATGTCGAACGTCCGCAACCCAGGCCCTTTAACCGGCCCAGCCTTCCGGCCAATACCCGCGAAGGGGGCGAACGCGAGAGCGAAGCCGCGGCCCGGTTGCGTGATCAGAACGCTGGCGGTCAGACCAGCACTGGCGGTTTCTGGCCTGCCGCAGGCCAGGTTTAAACCTTCGGTTGTAGCCAAAGGCTTTGCACAGGTAGTAAAAAAAGACCCTTGCTCGTACAAGCAGGGGTCTTTTTTACTCTTTAAATAGGACTATTTTTACATACGATTCTTACATAACGTGAAACTGGCCCGGCTCAGGGAGCCAGGCCAGTACAGGGGCAGGTTGGTTTGTTATGGAGCGACCTTAGTCTTTCTTGGCATCGGGCGGGTTTACTTTGGTGGTAAACTTGAGCCGGACAGTGCGAGCGTTCGAGCTTTCACCGCTTACATCCAGGTTCAGGCTGGAAACGCCGTCCTTTGTAGTAATATCTACATTGGCAGTCAGTTCAAGTTCAACATCAGCTTCTTTTTCGATGCTACTGCGGACTTCCTCGAAAATTGCGCTAACTATTTCAGCTACACTAACCTGAGCGTGAACAGTAGCTTCTTCCCCACTGGTACGCTTGATCAGCCCGGCACTGCTGCGCGGGGCTTCGGTTTTACCACTGCTTACGGTAACTTTGAGGGCCATTGAGTCGTTCACTCCTTTGCGTTTGCTTTGTTCGGTTCGACGGGACAGTTTACTTTTACTGCTATAGCTCATTATAGCATAACTCACCTTAAAATCAGCAAAAACCGTTGTGAAACGAGAACGAGCAGCAGGAACTAAAGGCTTGAAAGACACTCTTAAAAATAAAGTTAAACTCATCCGACTTTCCCACTATCCTTGTTAGTTCAGAACGATTCGGGTAAAATCATCTGGAACAAAAAGGCGAAGGTTGGAGAAGTCAAGTTAAAGTAATGAAACTTTTGGCCTGCCGGTAATTCCAAATTTTTACTGAAAGCTGTACCCAGGAGTGAGGGAGGATGCGGGGTCAATTAGAAGAAGCTCATAAGCGGCGGCAAGCCGAAGCCCGCGAGTTGGCCCGCCGCCGCGAGTTGAGTAAACACGGAGACGGTCAGGACGTACCGGTGCAACGTATTGTGGTAGTTGGCCCCTGCGCCAGTGGTAAATCGCTCCTGGTCGAAGCTTTGCGCGGTCACGGCTACAATGCCCACGCCGCCGCCCAGGAACATAGTTATGTCAAAACGATGTGGATGATGACTAACCCCAGCCACCTGATCTACCTGGAGGTAGATATGCCGACAATTTGCCAGCGTCGTAAAGTCTCCTGGGGACAGGACTACCTGGACGAAGAAAATGTGCGGTTGGCTCATGCGCGGGAGAGTGCCGATTTATTAATCAGCACTATCGGGATGTCGCCGGAAGTGGTGTTGGAGCGGGCTTTGCAATTCTTGCAGGGCCAGAACTACGAGCCAAAGAATTGACTTGGCTGGGATTTACAGGAAAAAATAGTGACAATACGTTTATTAAGCCAGGAAACCGCCATGAAGATTGCGGCGGGCGAAGTAATCGAGCGGCCCGCCTCGGTAGTCAAAGAACTGATCGAAAATAGCATTGATGCCGGGGCTACTAACATTCGCGTCGAGATTAAAAACGGCGGGTTATCCTACTTGCGCGTATCAGATGACGGCGGCGGCATCCCTTTCGACGAGGTGCCTTTAGCTTTCGAGCGGCACGCCACCAGCAAGATTCGGGCGGCGGAAGACCTTTTCGACCTGCACACACTAGGCTTCCGGGGAGAAGCCTTGCCTTCTATCGCGGCAGTCAGCCAGCTAACTCTGCTCACCCGTCCGCGCCGCAACGAAAAGGACGGTGAAGCAGAGGAAGCCGGAAGCGAGATCGCTTTTGAGGGTGGTCGGCAACTTTATCACCGGCCCGCCGGGTCGCCACCGGGGACAGTTATCACTGTCCGTAACCTTTTCTTCAACCTGCCCGCCCGCCAGAAATGGTCGCGGAGCGGTAGTAGCGAAGCCGGACACATCCTGACTATTCTTAATAACTACGCCCTGGCCTACCCCCAGCTAAAGTTTAGCCTGGTCAGTGAAGGACGCTTGCTGTTGCAGACTAGCGGAAACGGAGAGCTTCGTGAAGCGGTCGGGCGCATCTACGGCTCCCAGGCGGCGGCGGCGATGCTGCCCGTCGAAAGCCATCCCGCCCAGGTGGATGCCGATGGCGTGATTACCGAGGCGGAGGGCGATGGCTCAATTCGTGTGCGTGGCCTGACGGCAGGGCCGGATTACAGCAAGCCCAACCGCAATTTCTTGCTTTTCTTTGTCAACCGACGCTGGGTAATTAGCCGCACCCTGGCCTATGCGGTTCAGGAAGCTTACCATAGCCTGTTGCAGACCGGGCGATACCCGGTTTGTGTGCTGACGGTAGAAATTGACCCGGCTCAGGTGGATGCAAACGTGCATCCGGCCAAAACTGAAGTGCGTTTTCTGAAGGAACGGCAAGTTTTCGGGGCGGTGCAACAGGCGGTGCGCGAAGCTCTGGTAGCCTCGGCGGGCGGCGCGGTCTGGGAGGCTCCCAACCCACGCCTGTTTGTCAGTCCCACCGCCCGGTTGCTCAATAATATTTACGCCCCACCGGAGCCAGAGCAAGCGCAACAAAGCAGCTTGCATTTTGCTCCCCTTGAAGCCGAACCGCCGGAAGCAGATTTAATGCTGGACGAAGTAAATTACGCCCGGCCTGACTCGCCTTTGCCTGCCGCGACAGAGACAGAGACGGGCCAGGCTGAGGCCAAAGCTTCTACCGAACCTGAATTGCCGGTCGCTCCGGCAACCCCCATGAAAGCCCGGCTTCCTCTTTTGCGGGTGCTGGGCCAGATGTCCAATACGTATATGGTCGCCGAAGGGCCGGACGGTATGTACCTGATTGACCAGCACGCCGCCCACGAGCGTATTTTGTACGAACGCTTCCGAGTGCGCCTGACCGACCGCGAACTCGACCGGCAGCTTTTGCTCGATCCGCTTTTGCTCGACCTGACGCCGCAGCAGCGTTTGAGGTTGGGCGAAGCGACCAGACGAGAAGAGTTGGCCGCCCTCGGTTTTACGATAGAACCGGGCGAGGAGGGCGCATTCTGGCTAAAAGCCGTGCCGGGAACGCTTTTAGGCCGGGATGTGCGGTTAAGCCTGACCGAGATGCTGGACGAAGCCGAAGGCGTGCGCGATGGCGGTTGCCACCCGGAAGGTGGCCTGACGCTGGAGGTCGAAGTGCCGCGCTCCTGGCTCGACCGACTGGCGGCAAGCCTGGCCTGCCACAGTGCCGTCCGGGCCGGGCAGGTGTTGAGCCTGGAGGAAATGCGCGAATTGATCGGCGGGCTGGAACGCACCGCCTCACCCAACGCCTGCGCTCACGGTCGGCCTACCATGATCCATCTCAGCCAGGGTCAGCTTGAAAAAGGCTTCGGGCGGAAATAACCAGAATAGATCAGGAATAGCCTTGCCAGCTTTTGCCTTAAGTTCTAATCCTAAGCTCTAACTTTTACCCCTTGCCCACGCGGTTTTAGCATCTGACGGGCGAAGAAAGCGAACAGTCGGGCGAACAGGCCGCGTGGCATCAGGCGGGGCAAGACCACTACGGAGAAATAGTTGGCCGGGCCAGGAACCACAAAGTGT
Source organism: Chloroflexia bacterium (assembly GCA_038206175.1). GTDB lineage: Bacteria > Chloroflexota > Chloroflexia > Chloroheliales > Chloroheliaceae > 54-19. Next base: position 24,943 of record JBBRBE010000059.1, on the reverse strand, counting down.
CGTCCGCGCTCGAAGGCTTTCAATCCTCTGGTGACAACCGACTGGGGCGTATCCAGTTTAAGGGCGACATCAACTTCGATCACGTTGGCGAACTCGGTTTCGGTTCCGCCGGGACAGAGCGTAAAGACCCGGATGCCTCGTTTTCGGTATTCGACCCAAAGGGCTTCGCCGAACGACAGAACGAAGGCTTTGGTAGCGGCGTAAACGGCTTGCCGGGCTATTGGCACAAAAGCTCCCACCGAGGCTACATTGATGATCGCTCCCTCGCCTCTTGTCAGCATCGCTGGAACAAAAGCATGCGTAAAATCTACTACCGCCGCTACGTTAACCGCTATCTCGGCCTGCTCTCTGGCCGGAGAGATCGTTTCAAAGTCGCCGTAAGTTGAGAAACCGGCGTTGTTAACCAGCAGATCAACCGTCAGGCCCAGGGCAGAGATGGCGGCGAAAACTTGCTGGGCCGCACCGGGTAGGCTCAGGTCGGCTACGACCATTTGGGCCTGTCTACCGTGTTGCTCGGTCAACTGGGCCGCTAACTCCCTCAATTTGTCCTCAGAACGAGCTACCAGCACCACATTCATGCCACGCTCAGCCAGAGCACGGGCAAACGAAGCTCCAATTCCACTCGACGCGCCGGTAATCAGGGCCGTTTTATTTTTGTACGTGTACATGCAGGTCTCCTTCTTTATTAGCATTCGCTTTAATTCTGAGTGTCTTTGAATTGCTCTACTTAGCTCTTGAAAAGCTCAATTTTAATAAATCAGAAGATATGGCTATATCTTTTGTCTTAGCATCCAGTTTGTTTAGTGGGTCGGTACAAATAAATTTACTGCGTGCCGGTAGCTAAGTGGCCTAAGTCATGGCTAATCCTTTGAGAATGCTGCTCATGGTCAGTTCAAAAATTTGTTGGGATAATTCGGGCTGGTCAGACTGCTTTTTCAAATAACCAATTAGTTCCAGACTGATTACTCCATGAATAGCCGCGAAAATGACTTTAGCGGTCTGGCTCACATCAGCCTTAGCCAGTACCTCTGCCTCCATACAATCCTGGATAGCGACGGCAAAAACCTCGAGAATCGGCCCGGCTTCCTGGATTATCTCAGGAGAGGGAGTGAAACCGGGAATTACCTGGCTGAACAATACAGCAAAATAGGTCGGGTTGGACTGCCCAAACTCGCGATAGGCTCTACCTAAATTTAACAACCGGTCAAGTGGCGCAGAAGGCGGCACGGCTTCGAGTTGCTGCCGTAAGCGGTCGAATCCTTCCCGGTACAACCCCTCAAACAGACCTTCTTTGTTGCCAAAGAGTGTGTAAAGTACCTGGGTAGAAGCCTGGACTTCCTCGGCAATCCGGCGCATAGTCAGGGCTTCCAGGCCCTCGCTCACCAAAAGGCGACTGGCGGCATCCAGAAGCCCGCACCGCAAAGCTTCGCGCTGTTCAACTTTTGCCAGACGATAGTTTTTGATCATCTTCGTCCTTAGTAACTATAACATCGTCTGTAACTATAACTTCTATATTTATTATAACGTTGTTATTTACATCTCGATTGTAGCACCTGTTCTACAACCATGCAAGAGGGAGTTTGGTACAAATCAGATTAAAAACCGAGCCAGAGCGGAAATATCACTGGAAAGAGGCATTAAAAATAGTGCCGTGATTAGTTTGAACTAGATAAAATTCTAAGTTTATCTAGTTCAAACTAATCACGGCACAGCCTGTAGTGACTAATTCATTTGTGTAGGAGCTTGATAAAAAATACTTTCTCTGGGTTATGGTGCGCCCGCGCACAGGAAATCCACCCGGCCCCGGTTGATCAGGATTGTAGAGGCCGTGAAGCGAGTAGTCGGATTGGGTAAGAAACTGATCGAAACATCGGTCATGCCTACAAACGGCTCGTTGCGATATAGCAAGGCATTGCGTAAATCGGTGCCGGGATTGAGATGCAAATTACCACTAACCTCGTAGTTACCCAGCACGACCATTGCCCGTTGTTGCAAAAGTTCGCCCCGGCCATAGATGCGCGAGGCGCGGGCCAGCCTTTCGGTCTCGTGGTCGTCGTTCGGGATTGCCAGGATGACCGATGCTTTGTCCAGGCGGGCAAATCCGCTAACCAGCATTTGCTCGGTCGAGCGCAAAAGGTGATGGGTGCTGACTCGTTCGAGCAAAAGCTGGGTCTCCGAAGAATTGAGTACCCCGTTAGTACGCAACTCGGCAGTCAACAAATCGCCACTGATCCGGTGGTAATCGGTAAAAAGCTCCATTTTGAGCCAACGAGCGTCTAGCGTTGGAGAAGTTTCTTGCATCAATTTGTCCCTTTCTGGGAAATTCCAGGCTCCGATTCCAAAATTTACCTCATTAACTCCCTAGATAATTTGGTCAATCAGAAGCGGTGCAGCGACTGGCTGTGGACTGAAAGTATAGGCATCAGTTAGTTTTTGACGAACGAGCGAAGCATGTTCGGAATTGTTGGCGTGAATTTGCAGCAGGGTCTCGCCCGCCTCTACGCGGTCGCCGACTTTCTTGTGTAGTATCAGCCCCACGGCAGGGTCAATTTTATCGGTTTTAATTTTGCGCCCGGCTCCTAGCGTATAAGCGGCAATGCCAATTTCTTCGGCATCTATTGTAGCCAGATAACCGCCTTCGGTAGCCCGTAGATTCTCCTGGTACGCTGTAGCGGGCAGGCGGGTTGGATCATCCAGAACTGCCAGGTCGCCACCCTGAGCCGACACGAAGGCCCGGTATTTTTGCCAGGCCGCGCCGCTATCGAGAGCCTGTTGCAGCATCGCCCGCGCCTCGGCTTCATCTGTGGCCCGGCCCGCCATCAGCAAAAGCTGGCTACCCAGCAGGAAAGATAATTCCAGCAAATCCGCCGGGCCACGTCCTTGCAAAGTGTCAATAGCCTCGCGCACTTCCAGGGCATTGCCTACCGCCTGACCGAGCGGCTGCTCCATACTGCTCAAAACCGCCCGCACCTGCCGCCCTAGCCCGCGCCCGATCCCGGCCATCGCCTCGGCCAGGGCTTTTGCCTCGGCCAGGCTTTTCATGAAGGCTCCTTTGCCGTGTTTGACATCCAGCACGATGCAATTCGTACCGGCGGCAATCTTTTTGGACATAATGCTACTGGCAATCAGGGGCAGGCTTTCAACTGTGCCGGTTACATCGCGCAGGGCGTAGAACTTGCCATCGGCAGGAGCCAGTTCACTACTCTGCCCGGCCACCACCAGGCCCACCTCGGCCAGCGTCTGGCGAAACTCCGTCTCGCTCAGGCCCGCCCGAAAGCCGGGTATCGTTTCAAGCTTGTCTATCGTCCCGCCAAAATAACCCAGCCCTCGCCCGCTCATCTTACCCACCGGCAAGCCGGTCGCCGCCACCAGAGGAGCTACCACCATTGTAGTTTTGTCACCCACGCCGCCGGTGCTATGCTTATCGGCTACAATCGGGGCAATATCGCTCAGGTCAAGTTGCCGCCCGCTCCGTACCATCGAATTAGTCAGCGCGACCGTTTCAGGGGTGTCCATTCCTTGAAAATAAACCGCCATAGCCCAGGCCGCCGCCTGATAATCGGGAATTTCGCCCTGGGTAAAACCCTGAACTACAAAGTCAATTTCAGCCTCAGTGAGTTGTCCGCCGTTGCGCTTTTTGATAATAATGTCTACTGCCCGCATTGTTGAATATCCTTTTAGACTGTGGCTATTGTTAATCAAATATCAGCAGATTTGTCTGTAAATGCCCAACAATCTACTCGTAATTGCTTGATATTAATAGCGGCAAAAGATTTCTTTTATGTTAACACTTCAAAGCTTTTTGAGCAATACACCTATCTTTGAGTCTTCGAGCTTTGAGAGAAACCGAAAAAGCAGACTAATTTTCTTCCTGGGTCACATCCGGCGAATATAAGTAAGGTTATACCTGGCTCACTCACTTGCCGACGGCAAAAGAGGTAAAAGCTGTCCAGACAGACTGCGAGAAATATTTTTGGCCCTGTGGTAAACTACCCCCGACTTGCGAGAAACGACTTTACAACTGCCGCTTGCAGTAGAGGCTCCAACTCAATTGACTACCCTGAGTGTAACCCGCACCGCTCGACTTAAAGAAAAGATTCAGCCGTTCCAGGGTGTCTTGCTGATCTTTCTGCTCAGCCAGGTTCTTTTCTTTCTGCCTGCGCTCGTCAGCAGCTTGTTTCTACCTCAAAACCTTCAAGAACCGGCCCGCGTCGAGGTTAAGAACTGGTTGGGCCTGGGGATGTACTGGCGTTGGGATGCGGTGCATTATTATACCGTCGCAAACGACGGCTACACCGCCTTTGCCGATCCAGACGGACGAAGCGGCCTGATGGCTTTCTTTCCAACCGTCCCGCTCCTGATCCGGGTCGTCTGGCTGGCTTTGCAAGGTTTTACCACACCCGGTCACTTCCCGATCAGCGCGGCAGAACCGGCCCCGATTATCGCCGGAGTGCTTGTCGCGCTGGCGACCTGCGCTCTGGCCTATTTCATGTTTTACCGCCTGGCGCAGGCAGAAACAAAAGACGACCGCCTGGCCCTTCGTGCTGTCCTGTATATGGCGGTTTTCCCCATGGCTCTTTATTTCGTGGTTCCCTACACCGAGGCTCTTTATACCGCCACCTCGGTTGGCATGTTTCTGGCGGCCCGCAAAGGGCAGTGGGTGCGGGCCGGACTATGGGCGGCAGTTGCCAGCGCGACCAGGCCGGTCGGGTTCTTGCTGGCTCCGGCTCTGGCAATCGAAATGGCGGTCGCCTGGCGACGGGGTGGCTTCCGCACCCGGCAAGACCTGTTGCGTGGGCTAAGCGGCCTGGCTCTGGCTCCGCTCGGCCTGGCCTTGTACATGCTTTACCTGTGGGCCGTTTCGGGCGACCCCCTGGCGTTCGTGAACGTTCACTTGACTTTCTACCACGGACGCGAGTTTCCGCTCAAAACGCTGGCCCGCGGCGTCTATTACGCTTTGACTCCCTGGCGGAGTTCCAGCCCGGATATGTACTTGCGCGGTCTGCTCCATAGCTTGATTACGGTTGGGTTCATCGCGGTTATAATTGTTTCAGCCCGCCGTTGGCCGCTCTCCTACACCGTTTATGGCGTGCTGTTGCTCCTTTTTATAATGACTGCACCGCTACCAGGCGAACGCGCAATGCATGGTTTCGGGCGTTACCTCATGGTCTTCTTCCCGGTTTACCTGACCCTGGCCCGCTGGGGCCGCCGCCGCTCGGTGCATCGGGCCATCCTGCTGGTGAGCATTCCCTTGCTGGTTTTTTTTACCTTTATGTATGTTTGCTGGTATCCCCTGGCCTGAGAGGAGCGATTTAGAGAAAATATTATGATGGAGGAGCAATCAAAGCTGGAAAATGAGGCCGCGCCGATAACATTCGACCGGGCCGGAGTGTGGGACGGGTTCCGGCAGAGCCTGGGCCTGGGAATTAGCGTTTTTGCCTATGGGCTGGTGTTTGGCGTATTGGCGCGGCAAGCCGGGCTGAGTCTGGTCGAGGCTTTCTTGATGAGCAGTCTGGTCTTTGCCGGAGCTTCCCAGTTTGCCGTGCTGGGTTTGTGGACTCTGCCCCTGCCAATCGGCCCAATTATCCTGACCACCCTGATCGTGAACTTGCGCCATCTGCTGATGGGAGCGGCCATCTACAAACCTTTCTCCCAACTGCGGCCCTGGCAACGCTACCTGAGTGTCTTTTTCCTCAACGACGAAAGCTGGGCCTTGACCGTCGGGCAATTCCAGGCCGGTAAACGTAACGGAGCCTTCTTGCTGGGTAGCGGCGCGGCCCTGATCCTGGCCTGGACCGGCGCAACTGTGACCGGACGGTTGATCGGCTCGGCCTTGCAAGACCCTACCCGCTGGGGGCTGGATTTTGCATTTATAGCGGTCTTTCTGGCTCTTTTAGTTGGAATGTGGCAAGGCCGGGCCAACCTGCTACCCTGGCTGGCGGCAGGAGTAGTAGCAGTGATCGGAGCCTGGCTTTTACCGGGCAAATGGTATATTTTGCTGGGCGGATTGGCCGGAAGTCTGGTGGGGATTTTACAAGATGGAGATTGATGGCCTGGTACTGGCAACCATAATAGGCATGGCTCTAGTGACGTATGCAACCAGGGCCGGGGGTTTCTGGCTGTTAAGCCGGGTGCAACTGCCGGGCCGGGTGGAGCGCGGGTTGCGCTTCCTGCCGGGGGCAGTGCTGGTGGCCCTGGTCGTCCCTGATCTGGTCAAGACCGGGTTGTTCGGGGCGGTAGCAGCCCTGGCCTCGATCCTGGTCGCGGCCCGCACTCGCAATATTTTGCTGGCAATGCTGACCGGGGTAGGTCTTACAGTGGGCTTACGCCAGCTTTTTGGCTAGCCAGGTGTTCACCTGGGCCATTGCTAGCTAAATTTAAATCGGAAAAATCGGTCGGCCAGCCTCCGGCCCAGTCCTCTGGCCCGCAATAATAATCGTCTAAAAGAGGCGGCACCGGGAAAAGCACCCGGAAAGCCGTTCCCTGGCCGATTTTGCTTTCAATTCGCAACGTTGCCCCGTGCGCCCGAATAATTCCCTGCACCGCAGAAAGACCCAACCCGCGCCCGGTAAATTTGGTAGTGAAGAAAGGATCGAAAATCTTTAGCAGCATTTCCTCGTCCATCCCGGAACCGCTATCGCGCACTTCGAGGTAAATAAAATTTTCAGTACCAATTTCCCCGGTGGTGGCCGGGGTCAGTTCCGGCTGAAAGCGACCAGTCGCCAGATAAGCTTCATCTGCCTTTAGCAGCCCTGTACTAAGGCTGACCGTTCCTTCCTGGTCGCCAATCGCCTCGTAAGCATTCGCCACTAGATTCATTACTACCTGGCGAATTTGATTGCTATCGGCTTCGATTAGCGGCAAATCCTCGGTAAAGTTTAGCTTAAGAGTTATTTTTTTATTTTTAATTGAGGCACGTACAAGCTGTGAAATTTCACCAATAATAAGATTGAGGGAACGCCGCTCCATTACGAACTGACCTTTGCCGGCGAAGAGTAGCATCTGGTGGGTCAGGTCCGCCGCTTGCAAAGCCGCTTTTTCAATCTCTTCTAAAGCTTCACCACGCGGATCGTCCGGCGACATCTGCATGCGGCTTAGTTCGGCATTTGCCAGAATTGTGGTAAGCAAATTATTGAAATCGTGAGCCACCCCCCCGGTCAACAAGCCCAGGCTTTCCAGTTTCTGGGCTTCCAGCATTTTGCGCTCAAGGTACAAGCGTTCTTCTTCGGCCCGCTTGCGGTGGGTGATGTCAACCAGTGTCCCGGTCAGGCCCAGCACCAAAGCACTCTGACTTCGGATAGCCCGGCCAAAAGCTTCGAGCCATTTCACCGAACCATCTTTGGCTACAAAACGTAATTCCGCCCGGTAATCATCGGTGCGGCCCGCCAGCACATCTTCGAGGACTTTCCAGTTAGCGGTACGGTCTTCGGGTTGGGCCTGATCCAGGAAAAATGTTCCCAGCGTTTCCTTGACTCCGTAGCCCAGCAATTCCTGCCAGGCTGCATTTAGAAACGTCCAGCGGCCCAACTGATCGGTTTGAAAAATTACCTCTTTGACCGTATCGAGAACTTCGCGGTATTTTTCCTGGCTCTGGTCTAATTCCACAAACAAACGGGCATTGCTGATCGCCACGCTAATCTGGTCGCCCAGCAATTGAAGCAAAGTAAAATCTTCTCTGGTCAATATCGGTTGACCATCCGATTCAACCATGAGCGTACCCAGTACCTCATCCCCCTTAGACTTGAGCGGTATTACCACGCATTGCACCGTGCCGGGAGCAACCAGCACAAAATCTGGGTCCTGAAGAGCTTCGTCTACAAACTCGGCCCGGCTCAACCGCACTGCTCGTCCGCTGACGCCCTCCTGTAGACCTATTAAGGATTTCACCCGGTCGTAGCCGACATAAGCCTGGAGTTTTAGTCCTTCTTCGTCCAGTAGATAAATACTGACCATTTGATAGCCGAAAGCAAGACTGATCTGCCGGACGACCGTTTCAAAAATTCCTTCCAGGCCCAGGTTCGAGCTAATAGCGCGGGCGATCTCCTGAATTGTGGTTAGTTCGGAGAGGCGGCGTTGAGCGACAGTGTACAATCTGGCGTTATCGAGCGAAATGGCGGCAAGGCGGGCGAACTGGCCGAGCATATCGAGGTCTTTAGAGCTAAAGGTACGACCTTCTTCCAGGTAAGCCAGGCCCAATACCCCGACTAACTTCGAGTCAGTAAGCAAAGGCACACAAAGCACCGCCCGCGCTTCCGCCATTATGGATGTTTCAGCCCGGCCCGGCCAGCTTTGATAGTCCGTGATAGCTATAGGTTGCCCGGTTTGCCAGACCAGACCGGCCAGGCCTTCACCAGGGAGGAATGATCTGAAGGCGCATTGAGCAAAGTGGCCCACGCCTACCTGACCCCTGATAGTCTTTCCATCGGAATCAACCAGAGAAATAAAGCCGTGTGAGGTACCGATCAGCGTCCCGGCCCGTTCGATAATAGCGGCCAGGAGGTCATCCAGTTCCAGGCGGTTCATCAAATCCAGCGAAGTCTGGTGCAGGGCCGAAAGTAAGTCTTTTTGTTCGCGCAAGGTTTGCTCGGTCTTTTTCTGCTCCGTTAGCTCTGTGATAACCGAAACCGAACCAATTATCTGACCTTTGTGACGGCGCGGTCTGCCGGTGATAGTCACTGGCATAGTGGTGCCGTCGGGCCGCAACAGCAGTTTTTCGTAGGTCGTTGATAGCCCGGATTGTCTTTTTTCTAAAGCCTGGTCAACCAGGTTTTGCTCCTGGGGTGGCGTCAGGTCGAAAACGGTAAGGTTTTGTAGTTGTTGGGGGGTGTAGCCGGTGAGACGGGCGTAGGCCGGGTTGACGAACTCGAAGCGGGCCTGAGTATCGGTTACGACCAGACCCTGGCCCATCGTGTTGATAATTTCCCAGGCCCAATCCGCTTGCTTTCGCAAATCTTGCCGGGAAGCCGAACGATTGCGCTTTTTAAGAATGAATACCAGCCACAGGCAAGCACTTAGCGTGAGAACAACTAATGTTAGGAGTATTAATATTATTTCCATTGCTAATTCTTACTCTACTATAATTTACCCAGCTTATTACCGAATATGCCACGATAATCCGACTCTGCGGACATAAAAAGACCTGATTGCCACAAATTGTAGCCTGGATTAATAACACATGCAAATATTAACAACTTCTTGGGTGTGAAAATAAAGTTCCTTAAAAAGTTAGAACAATAAAAGTTCGGCTTAATCTGGGCGTACTAATAACCTTCTAAGCCGGATGTAGTTGCTACTACTGATCCATATAGGGTAAAGTGCTAAAGTGACGGGCAAGATACTATTTTTGATGTTTTCTTGAGCGAACGTTAATTTTGACCAGTCAGCAGGTCGCCAGTCACTTTACTCTGGCCGCCCTACCCCGTTGTCGACAGCCGATACCACGCCAATAGCCTGGCAAAATGGAGAATCCTTGTGCAACAGTCATCGCTATCCGGTGAGCAAATAGAGGGGTTGCCCTGGCCCGACCAACCTTATCAGTTCAGCAGCCAGGCGGAAGCCGATGCAACCTACCTTGTAATTGCCTGGTTTGCTATTACCGAAGCCGCTTCGCTGGGCATTTTCCCACTTCTTCCCGCTCTGGAAACTACCCGCCGAGAAGCCGATCCAACCTTCTTTGCCCGCTTTTTTGAACACGGCTTCCAGCACTTTACCGATGAGCAAAATCACGCTAATTTGTGGTGCCGCACGCTGATGGATTTTACCCAACGCTATCCCGAAGTCGTCCAACGGGTAAGCCTACCCCAACGCTACCTTAAAATTATGCTTAAAAGTATCGGTAAACCGCACGATGTGCAGGGCTTTGCGATAGATTGCCTGGCCTTCGAGGTAGTAATGCAAGCTTTGTACGAAATGCTGGCGGCGCGTCTGGTTTACCCACCGGTTCTACACGTGCTAGAGGTGATCAGCCGGGATGAGCGCGACCATACTTTGTTCGGTCGCCACTATTTGAGCGATTTGTTTGTACCTTCACGAGGTTGGCGCAGGTGGACGCTGGGCTTTCGGTACTGGCGTAACACTCTGGGAGTGACGCTTACGGTCGAACCGATGCTCAAAGCGGTTAACCGGCACCAGCCGATCCCGGCAGGCGAATTCCGGCGCAAACTGGCTCATTACGCCCGCAACACCGGCCTCGCCGGACAAAATCTCGTGCCGAATTTATTGCTGCGGCTGGGCTGAGCCAGGTAAATTAATAAAATTATGGAAGTATCAGTTGACGAGTGGTTGACCGGCTTTTCGCCCCTCGATGGAAAACCCCTCGACCCGGTGCTAATATCGAGCCAGGCCCAGATCAAAGCGACAGTGGAACAGGCCCGCACCGCGCAGGTGGCCTGGGAAACTTTGCCAGTCCAAACCCGTGCGAGTATGCTGGCCGTGGCCGGACGGCACTTGATGAGCCGAGCCGACGAAATATCGGCCATATTACACCGCGAACTGGGCAAGCCTCTGACCGAAACCTACGCCGTTGACCTAGGTTCGGCTCCCGAAGTCTTTCGCTACTACTGCAAGGAAGCTCCCCGACTGCTACAAAGTGAGCCGGTACGCTTCAACCGGGTAATGTTTCCGGCTAAACGAGCCAGGGTTGACCGGGTTCCGCACGGCGTGGTCGCGCTGCTAACGCCCTGGAACTACCCTGTCTCGATCCCTTTGCATAATCTCGTTCCGGCCCTGGTCGCCGGAAACGCCGTGATACTCAAACCTTCCGAGATTGCTCCGCGCACGGGGGCAATTTTACATCAAATTTTAGCCGAGGCTCTGCCGCCCGGATTGCTGGGTCTGGTGCAAGGCGACCGCCGGGCCGGAGAAAGCTTGATCCGCACGCCGGTAGACCACGTTGTGTTTGTCGGCGGCACGGCGGGAGGCCGGGGCGTAGCCCAGGCTGCCGCCGATATTTTAGTGCCGGTTTCGCTGGAATTGGGCGGGAAGGACGCCGCAATTGTGCTGGCGGACGCCGACCTCGACCGGGCCGCGCACGGGATTGCCTGGGCCGGTTTTGTCAACGCCGGGCAAAGCTGTGCGGGCATCGAGCGAGTTTACGTTGTCGAAGCAGTCGCCCAGGCGTTCCTGGCTAAACTGGTAGCGGTAGCCGAGGGTCTACGGACGGGCGATGATGCCGCCCACCCCGGCAGCAGCGATCTTGGCCCACTCTCCACGCCCCAGCAATTCGAGATCGTGCGGTCGCAGATCGCTGAAGCTCTGGCAAGCGGAGCGCACGTGCATTGCGGCGGGCCAGCAGGCATCCAGGGCCAGTTCTACCCGCCGACGGTTCTAAGCGGGGTAGACGGCAGCATGCGAATTATGCAGGAAGAAACTTTTGGCCCGGTTGTGCCGGTGCAGATCGTGCCGGACGAGGCTACGGCTCTGCGCGAGGCTAACACCGGCCCCTACGGGCTGACCGGCAGCGTCTGGACGCGCAATCTAGCCCACGGTGAACGGCTGGCCCGGCAATTGCAGGTCGGGGTGGCTTCGGTCAATAACCACATGTTTAGCGGGGCCGCGCCGCAGGCTCCCTGGGCCGGACGCGGCTATTCGGGCTATGGCGTGCAGAACTCCAAGCTGGCTCTACTTTCGCTGACCCGTCCGCGCCTGGTGGCGGTAGATGCTCACCGCACACCCCGCGAGTTATGGTGGTTTCCCTACGACCAGGCTCTGCTCGACCTGGGCCGAGGTATGTTGACTACGCGGGCCGGTTGGCGCGTCGGGCCAGTCCGCTACCTGTCCGCCTACGCCCGCATGTTGCGTGGGGTAGCTTTGCGCTTGCGCGGGCAACACAAACGCTGAGTCGCCTGCTCCTTATTTCTAGCCTCTTAACTTCTCACCTTTTTAGTCAAGCCTGAAGAATTATTCCTTTCTTCCCTGGCCCTGAGCGGGCCTTTTCTCCTGTGCAAGAACTCATCCAGAGCGGCCCGATAAATACTGCAAATAGGGGAGGCGTTCTCCTCTATTCGCTACTTATAATAAACTCGCAGGTAGCCAGGCGATCTTTTGAAAATCCAGCATCAAGGTAAGCTTGGCGGCCTGAAAAAACAAAAGGCAAACATTTAGTAGCCTATTTTTAATAAATAAAGGAAAGGTTCAGTAATGAAAACGATTAGTAATAAAGGGTTGAATAGCCAGAAACCGGGTGGTTATCTGGGACTAATGGTGGCCGCGCTCGTCTGTATGACGTTACTGGCGGCCTGTGGCGATACACCGGCGACCGGGAGCGCGGGTGAGAATAACTCGACGGCCAATAATAAAGTAGTGCTTGGCCCTAAAATTGAGCCTTGCAGCCTCGTAACGCAGGCCGAGTTTGATAGTATCTGGGGTATTCAAACTACTTTGGTTAAAGAAGAAGGTTCGATATCCGAGGGATATGACTCTTCGTGCGACTACGACTCCCAACATCTGCTTGTTTCGCTCTTTGTCAACCGGGCTGGAAAGGTCAGTGCCGTGACGAACAGGGATAACAGTGCCGCGTTCGACGCCCTTCGCAAATATAGCGAACACACCGACATACCTGATCTGGGTGATAAAGCCATGTGGGACCCCCGGTTCGAGCAACTGATGGTAGTCAAGCACAACGTCATGCTAATGGTAAACATTAGCGAAGGTAAAATTGACCGCACCGAGGCCGGTAAAGCCGCCAGGCAAGCTAAATCAATCGCGCTGGCTCAGAAAGCCGTTACCCGCATCCCTTAGTTTTGGTTCAACTCGCCCTCGAAGTGCCAGAAGAAGCAAACCCACCTGTTACAAAAGAGTGGGTTTGCTCCTTTTGCCTGAAACAACGATGGAGCGTGCCTGAGCCGCCCGACCGCCCGGCAGCATTAATGTAGCGGTCCCGGAAAGATGTTATAATAAAACGAGACAAGCGACCGATTGTACCCACTAGAAAGGCCGCGCTCCCTCCTGGAGCCAGACTTACTTGATGACAAAGATTCTGGTAGCCGACGACGAACCAGATGTGGTAGAGGTAATTAGTCTGGGACTGAGCCTCAACTCGCCCGATTGGGAAGTGTTGAGTGCCGAAGACGGGCCGAGTGCTCTCGACTCTTTTCGCCGCTACGAACCTGATTTACTTATTCTGGATATGTATATGCCCGGCCTGAGCGGGCTGGAAGTTTGCCGCGAAGTGCGACGCCACGATTCGGACGTGCCGATCATTTTTCTGACCGTGCGCGACGAGGAAATCGAGAAAGTACGCGGCCTCGAAGCCGGAGCGGACGACTATATTACCAAACCTTTTAGCCCGCTGGAATTGACCGCCCGTATCCGGGCCTTGCTGCGCCGCACCAACCGGGGCCGCACCGGGCGAACCCTTCAATTTGATTATCTGGATTTGCACATAGATTTTAACTCGCGGGCCGTCACGCTGGCCGGTGAAAATGTACGCCTGACCGCTATCGAATACAATTTACTCTATTTGCTGGCAACCAATGCCGGGCAGGTTATGCCCCATAGTTTCCTGTTGACCAAAGTCTGGGGGCCAGAGTATCGCAACGATTTCGATTACCTCAAAGTTCACGTGCGCCACCTGCGCGAGAAGTTGGGTGACGACGCCCAGAACCCGCGCTTTATCTTTACTGAGCGCAGCAAAGGTTATCGCTTTGCCGGTGCGCCGGAATAATTGGTAAAGTTAAATAGAATAGGAATAGAAGAGCGACCTTTTCTGTTTTTACTTTCTGTGCCAGGTTGGGCGGGATATTAGCTCCAGGCTATCTCGCCAGGTGTTTGACGGTTTAGATTTAGCTTATAATCGCGGTATTTTATCAGGGAGAAAATCCACTATATGAAGAAATTTCAGATGTTGCTTGCGCTCGTCCTGACGCTGGCGTTGGGTCTGGCCGTCTTTCCGGCCCAACCCGGCCAGGCTGCCGACCCCCTTCCGGCTTCTCTACAACGCCTCTACGACCGCACCGACCGGGCGGTAGTGGAAAACCGGCCGGGTGCCAGTTGGGTCTGGGGGCCGCGAGTGCAGGACAACCAGGAGGATTACAAGGAAAGTCCGGGCGGCAAACGCCAGGTTTACTACTTCCAGAAAGGTCGCCTGGAAATTACCGACCCGGCCAAAAACCCGAACGACAAGTATTACGCTACCTCCGGCCTGTTGCTGCGCGAACTGATTACCGGCCAGCAACAAAACGGTAACGACACGCTCCTTGACCGTGGCCCGGCCCAGGTCGCCCTGGCCGGGGACTTCGTGCCGACCAACCCGACTTACGCCAACCTGGGCAATCTGGTCAGCTTCGACGGCTCGGCCAAAAGCAACGACCTGACCGGTCTCCCGGTAGTTCGCACCCTGGCCGTCGGCGGCGCGGTTAGCACCAAACCGGAACTGGCCGACCAGGGCGCGACCCACGGCCAGTACGTCGCGCAGACCGGCCACAACGTCGCCAAGCCTTTCCTGGATTTTATGAACCGCCTGGGGACAGTTTACGAAAACGGCAAGTACGTTGATAACGTTCCGGTTTTCGACCCGCTTTACGTCTTTGGTCTGCCGATCACCGAGCCGTACTGGTCGTATGTGACGGTGGGCGGTAAAGCCCAGTGGGTCTTGATCCAGGCTTTCGAGCGACGGCTCTTGACTTACACGCCCTCTAATCCCGCCGCCTACAAAGTAGAGTTGGGCAACCTGGGTCTGGCCTATGTCCAGTGGCGTTACAATACGGCCCCGAACCCGGTCGCTACGACCGACCCGGACTATGCCCGCCCGACCGAAACGGAAGCTTTCCAGGTCTACAACACGGTCAACCAGAATATGCAAAGCCTGGCTTCGGTCAAGGTAGACATTACCTCGAAAGGACAGAAGGTCGCCGAGGAACGCTTCCAGGCTCCCGACAAAGCCTACGAAGTATCCGGCACGACTTACCAGGGCAAACCGGCCCGCATCGAGTCCATAATTATCGGCACTCGCTTTTACCAGCGGCTTGTCACGGCAGACCGGGCTTATACCTGGCTGTACATTGATACGCCTTCGCCTTACAAATGGCCCGCCGATGACAACGCCCTCAAACCGCTCAGTCTGAACGACTGGAACAGCCAATACAATATTGGCGAACGAGTAAATGCCGCCGGTGGCGATGTAATACGTAACATTGCAGCTTCCTTCCTCAACCTGGACGGCAGCACAATTACCCAGTCGCGGGTGGTTTCGGAGAAAAACAACGTCCTGCTCAACCGCACCTTACAGCAGGTTGTACCAAACGGCCCGACTTTCTCGAACACTTATGCTTACAAAGAGTACAACGTTCCCAACAACATCGTAGCCCCGACTAACGCTGAACCGGCTAACTCGGTGGGTTCCGACGGCTTCGATTTACGCCAGGCTCTGCCTCTGGCCGCCGCGACCGGCAACCGGGCCTTCGACCGTCAGGTGGAAGCCGGATTGCTCGGCACTCAGGTCAGGCAAGCTTTCCAGGACAGGCCGACCGAAGTGCTGGTCAAATTCAAGGACGCCGACCTTGCCCGCAGCGCAAGCTTTAGCGGGCTGCAATCTAGCCAGAACTGGCTTGACGCTCCGGCAGAGTTGCCGCGCTTGTTCAAGCTTGACGGGGCCGACCTGGAAGCAACCCTGGCGACCCTGCGCAGCGATCCGCGAGTGGAATACGCCGAGCCAAACTACCGTGTACACAGCCTGTTTACGCAATTCAACGACCCCGCTTCCGGCGACCAGTATTACCTCAAAGCCGTCAAGATGCCACGGGCCTGGGATTTTACGACCGGCTCGAAAGGGGTGACAGTCGCCGTCATTGATAGCGGCACGGACCTGGAAAATCCTGACCTCAAAGGTAACATCGCCGAGTCTTACAACGCTCCGAACGACGGCAGCGATGTGAGCGACGAGGAAGGCCACGGTTCCTGGACGACCGGCATCATCGGCGCGGTGGGTAACAACAATGTCTACGGCGCAGGGATCGCCTGGAATTCACGCCTGTTGACCATTAAAGCCGATACCGAAGACCATCCGGGCGGCTTTACAAAAGCCGATGTGATCAAGGCCATCCGTTACGCCACCGATAAGGGGGCGCGGGTGATCAACATGAGTCTGGGTGGTGCTAGCCGCAGCCAGGCGGAAGCTGACGTGATCAACTACGCCACCAGCAAAGGGGTCGTGATAGTCGTGGCTGCCGGAAACGGCGGAGACGACCAGCCGGAATATCCGGCCAGTTACCCCGGCGTAATTTCGGTCAGCGCGACGGGCTACCTGGGCCAACCGGCCTATTTCACCAGCTTCGGTAGCCGGGTAATTCTGGCCGCGCCGGGAGTAGGCATCTGTAATACCGGCAGTAGCGGGGTGTTTGCCTGTGCCAACGGTACAAGTGCCAGTGCGCCGATTGTAGCCGGTGCCGCCGCCCTAGTACTGGCCGTCAACCCGGCCCTGACCGGCAGCCAGGTCAAAGCAATCTTGATTGCTTCGGCTACCCCTGCCCCCGGCAAGGGAGTGGGCCAGCGCGACGACAAATACGGTTACGGCATTGTCAATGTCGCTGCCGCGCTGCGAATGGCCGCAACCAACCAGACGCCGCCCCTACCGGCTGATTTGCCCAAGTAGGAATTGGAAGAAAAGAGGCTGAGATTGGTTCTTCCTTTGACAAAGGAAGAACCAATCTCAGCCTCTTTTCCTTTTATAGCTTTTTTCGGTGTAAGTAATTCAGCATCAAGGGTAAGTTTCTTTCCTCTCAAGTAGCACTTCGTCCAGCAGAGGCACGATTTTACGCCAATCGAAATAAGCTTCCACAAAAGCGCGACCGGCCCCGGCAAGCTCGGCCCGCCGGGTGGGATCGCCTAGAAGAGCCAGGATTGCCGCCGCGAAATCCGCCGGGCTATCGGCGACCAGGGCTTCCCGGCCCGGCCTCAGAGGAATCCCGTCTGCGCCCATCGTAGTCGTCACGACCGCCTTACCCATCGCCAGACTTTCCAGGACTTTGTAGCGCACTCCGCCGCCCATCCGCATCGGCACGACATAAAGGCTACTGCGCCGGATATAAGGCCGGGCGTCCGCAACGACGCCGGTTACTTCGATGCCCGGCAGCCTGGCGAGGAACTGAACCGCCGGGGCCGGGCGTCGTCCCACGATTGTAAACCGCGCCAGGGGTCGGGCCACCCGCACTAGCGGCCAGACTTCGCGGACGAACCAGGTTACAGCGTCCACGTTTGGCCGAAAATCCATCGTGCCGGTGAAAACCAGCCTATCCGGTTCTTCCTCCGGCTTGTCCGGCAGAGGCTGGAACTCTTCCAGGTCGAGGCCGTTTGGAATAATCGCAAGGCGGGCCGAATGGCGCGGGTCGAGGCGGGCGAGGGCTTGCCGGTCGGCCTCGGAAACAGCGACTACCCGCTCGAACCGGGCCAGGCTCGCCCGTTCGTAGCGGGCCAATCGCCGGGCTTGCACCAGACTGTAAAGGGCTGCCGGTCGTCGCTTCCAACCACTTCGCCAATCATTTTCATAGATGCGGCGTTGGAGTAAATATTCGGCGTTATGTTCGTCCAGGATCATTCGAGGCTGCCTCTCGCCCAGGGGGAAATTCAGCCCGGCCAAAAAATGAGCCAGTTCCAAACCTTCGCATTGAATCAGGTCAACCGCCCCACTGCGGGTTAAAGCTTGCAAGGCCGTCTCAAACTCGTTAGAAAGGAGGCGGCGCGTTAAATCTGGCCGTGTGCTGCTCAATAGCTCCCGCAAGCGGCTTATTTTCGTGCGCATGGGCGGATGCGGCACCAGCACTACCTCGCGGCAATATTTTTCGAGGACGGCACGGGCAGGCGTAGTAGCAGGGTCTTCGCCGGGCCGGGCAAAACTGAGCAGCCTCAACTCGTAACGCGGATCGGAACCCAGGTAGCGCACAAAGCTAAAGTTGCGAATGGCCGCGCCCTGGTCGGGTGGGTAAGGCGTCTGAGGCGTTAGCAAGAGGATTTTCGTCGTCATAAGTTTAGTTATTGTAACACAAACACAAAAATCCTTCGTTCTTTATTTTGGTCATTTAATTCGGTGTAGGATGTTCCTTGATCTCCTGAGTGAAAAGTTCGGTCAGAAACTTTTTGAGAAACTGGCGACGGCCCGGAGCGGACAGTGTAGGAGGGGGCAGGATCGCTAGAAGGGCCGTCGTGGTTGCTTCGGTCTGAGCCTGTGCAACCGCCTTGTTACCCTGGCGGCCCGGTAGAGGTTGCCCGACGATCATGCGTATATGCTTACGCAACCACAACTCTTTAGTACCGCTAAAAGCAACCGGCACAATCGGTGCGCCCGTCTGGGCCGCGAAGTAACCCAGGCCCGCTTTAAGCGGCAAAATCCGGCCTGTTTCGATAGCCGAAACATCTCCTTCGGGGAAAATACCCAGGATACCACCACCCTTTAGGACGGCCTGGGCTGCTTCAAGAGTGTCGCGCATGGTGCGACGCTGGCCCCGGTCTACCGGGATGACCCCGCCTGCCCGCTCAATTAGCCACTTGCGCCAGGCCGGGCGTTCGACATCCTCGCGGGCGGCGATAAAGTAGATTTTTGGACTGGCAGGCGCACCCAGCAACAGGAGAAAAGGATCGATCCAGCTAAGATGATTAGCCGCCAGAATATAACCGCCCTGCCGGGGTAGATTTTCCAGCCCGCGCACCTCGATCACAAACAAGCCGTGCAAAAGGAGCCGCACAAGCCATTGCAACACCCGAAAGACCAGCGTAGCCCGGCGATAATCTAGCGACGGCTGCGCTTCAAAGGTATAAGCTTTATGCACTTTATTCTCAGTTTCAAGGTTATTTTCAGCTTCGCTTTCTTTCATGTTGGGGACAATTCTCTCCTCTGACAGCCTTACGATGCACTCTATAATTTCAATTCCATAGGTGTATAATACAATTAATCTAGCCTGCACCGCACTGATTTACCAGTTTCCGGCACTTGGGGAAAATTTGGCTCCTTAGAGAGACTTTACCAGAGTTAAAACGGGCTGATACCGATTGCTGATCACTACAGAGAAAGGACAAAAAATTGCTTCTGGCAGTGGATGTTGGAAATACAAACGTAGTGCTGGGTATTTTCGAGGGGGAAGAACTAAAAGCAAGCTGGCGAGTGCAGACCGAACGCCGCCGGATGCCCGACGAATGGGGACTGCTGGTGACAGGCTTTTTGCAGCACCGGGGCTACCGCTCCGAGCAGGTCGAAGCCGCAATCATTTCCAGCGTAGTCCCACCCCTGACTACGGCTCTGGCCGAAATGATCGAAATTTACTTCAACCTCAAAGCCTTAGTGGTCGAGCCGGGTATCAAAACCGGCGTGGCAGTACGCTATGAAAATCCCCGCGAAGTTGGAGCCGACCGTATCGTGAACGCGGTGGCGGCCTTGCAGTGCTACGGTGGCCCGGCTATCGTGATTGACTTCGGCACGGCCACCACCTTTGATGCTCTTTCGGGCCAGGGCGAGTACCTGGGTGGGGCGATTGCTCCTGGCATCAACATTGCGGCGGAAGCCCTTTTTCAAGTCGCCAGTCGGCTTTTCCGGGTGGAACTGGTCACACCTAAACAGGCTATCGGGCGCAATACCAGTAACAGCATGCAATCCGGCATTATGTTTGGCTACATTGGGCTGGTAGAGGGACTGGTGGCCCGCTTCCGGGAAGAATTGCTGGCCTACGCTCCTCTTTCACTCGGCCAGAAGATTAAGGTGATCGCTACAGGCGGGCTGGCCGAAGTGGTGGCCCGTGATACGGTCGGCCTGATTGACGTGGTAGACCAGGATTTGACCTTGCAGGGCTTGCGGATGATCCACGAGTTGAACAACGTTTAGCCCGGTAGTACAAAATACAGACTACCCCCTTCCCGGCCCGTTATAGTTAGCTTTGAATAGATTTTGCAAGAGCAGTGCAGTACAGGAGTCTGAAGATGACCGTTCGGGAATTAGAAACAATAGCCGATTTAGAAGCTGAAAGCTCCCTCCCTGAACCGTTTTATACCGTTGAAGAATTCCTAAATCTTGATTTACCCGGCGACGAGAACAACGGTGATACAATTCAGTATGAGTTAGTGAGGGGGAGAATCGTGGGAAGGCCAAAAAAAGGTTTAGGCTTAAAACACGGAAGAGCGTCTTCCAACTTAGATCACTACCTGGTTGGTTTTGTTAAAGCAAACGAACTAGGGTTCGTCTCTACTACAACTTCTACCAACCTGGGAAGATCTGTTGGCTCGAATTATGTAGAACCTGATGTGTGTTTTGTGGCAAAGGGGCGGATACCCAATGATGCCGATGGTTTAATTCCAGTCGCACCGGATTTAGTAGTAGAAGTAAATTCACCCAGCGATACGACCCTAAAGATTCACACCAAAATTGAAGAATATTTAGAAAATGGCGTGCGTATGGTTTGGTCAGTCTACCCACTCAGCCTCATTATATTAGAATATAAACTGGATGAAGCGAAAGTACGTCTTTACAACCTGGAAGATGAACTTGAGGGCGGCGAAGTTTTACTAGGCTTCAAGTTGTCCTTAAAAGAGGTCTTTGATTGGGCCAGGCATGAGCCTCAAAGATAAAAATATTGTGCTGGGGGTGGCGGGAGGCATTGCTGCTTACAAGGTGGTGCAGGTTGCCCGCGACCTGACGGTAGCCGGGGCGCGGGTGCATGTTTTGATGACTCCTGCCGCAACTCGGTTCGTGACCCCGCTAACTTTCCAGTCACTCACCCGCTACAAGGTTTACACCGAAGTGTGGGAGGCCTGGACGCAGGAGGAGCAAGGCCATATCTCGCTGGCCCGCGACGCTGACCTGGCCTTGATTGCTCCCGCTACGGCGGACATCCTGGCAAAGCTGGCTCTGGGTCTGGCCGACGACATTATCACGACGACCCTGCTGGGCTTACCACCGTCCGTGCCTGTCTTGCTGGCTCCGGCAATGGAAACTCACATGTACGAACACCCGGCAACCCAGGCCCACTTGCAAACGCTGATCGAGCGCGGAGCCGAGGTGATTGCACCCGGTGTCGGTATGTTGGCGTCGGGCGCGGTCGGGCGCGGTCGGATGAGCGAAACCGCTCAACTTGTCGCGGCGGTGCGATTGGCTCTGGGACGGCAAAACGGGGACTTGCGAGGCAAACGGCTGATTATCACGGCGGGCGGCACCCAGGAAGCTCTTGACCCGGTGCGCTACCTGGGCAATCGGTCGAGCGGGCAGATGGGCTATGCTCTGGCTCAGGACGCGCTGGCTCGCGGAGCCGATGTAACGTTGATTTCCGGCCCGGTACATCTCGACCCACCTTACGGTTGCCGCTTCAAGGCGGTCACGACGGCTTGCGAAATGCAAACCGCCCTCCACGCCGCTCTGGACGAAAGCCAGGCCCAGGTGCTGATTATGGCGGCGGCGGTGGCCGACTTCCGGCCTGTCAGCACCAGTGCCAACAAAATCAAGAAAGACGGAAGCGGCAAGGCACCCACTATCGAATTAACCCTTAACCCGGATATTCTGCTCGGCCTTAAAGGACGTTCCGGCCTGGAGGGACTGCTCAAGGTTGGCTTTGCCGCCGAAACCGAAGACCTTACCCTGAACGCGGAAAAGAAGCTGCAAAACAAAGACCTTGATTTGATCGTGGCGAACGAAGCCGTCAGCAGCATCGGCCAGTCCGATAACGAAGTAACCCTGATCGAGCGGGGCGGGGTCATTACCCACCTCGAACGGATGCCCAAAATCCAGGTCGCCGGGCAGATTCTGGATAAAGTGGCCGAATTGCTCGGTCGCCGCTAATCTCAGGAGTATCGCCCGTATTTCTTGTACTTACAGCAAGTTTAGTCAGGTTGGATTGGAAGCTAAAGTCCTCAATTAGTGTACTTTGACTATAAGACACTTAGACTTATAAGACTATAAAGGAGTGAAAAATGAGTTCTGTTACAGTTCAAGAAACGCCCAAAGAAAAGCTTGACCAAACCCGTGGCTGGCAAGGTTCTTTCCGCTCGACTAACGGGGCGTTAGGGCTGTACTGGCTCTTTTGCGCGGTGGTCGGTCTGCTCCTCCTGCGGGACGAGTTGTTTAGCTGGCCGCTACCGGCAGCCTGGGGCCAGGCTCCGTTTTTGTTAGCCTATGCCGTCGGCATCACTCTTTTCAACGAATGGGCTTACATCAAAGTGGCCCGCTCGGACGGTCGGCCTTTTTCGCTCTCGGCGACGGTTTTGTTCACCTTGATCAACGGGCCGCTAGAAGTGCTGGCCTTTATGGGAGCTTACCGGATACTGGAAGGCGGGTCGCGGCTGCTATTAGGGCCAAACTGGGGCGTGGTGAGTTTCGTATTGGGTTTTGTAGGCTTCGTGGTTTATTCAGGCTTTGCCCACGCTTTCTTCTGGGCCAGGGTGCTACCGCGCCATTTTTCCGCCGAACCGAGCCTGCAACGCCTTCGCAAACTGCTTGGCCCGATCCAGGCTTTGATCGTACTAGGCTGGTGCCTCTATTTTTACGCCACGGGCGACCTGTGGACGCTTATAATCCTCCATATTATTATTGATGCTGTGCTGATGGCGCGGGTACGTCCGCCTGTGTTAACTTCAGTTGGAATTGAAAATGCAAAACCTGCCGCAAATCCTGCTTAGAGCTAAAATGAGATTATGAGCGAGAATTTAACCCGCCAGCGTCTGATCGCCCTGGAAAGTTGCCTGAACGTCCGGGATGTTGGCGGCTACCCGACCGAAGATGGTCGGCAGACCCGCTGGGATACGGTAATTCGAGCCGACAACCTCGATAAGCTTCCGCCTTCCGGCCAGGAAAAGCTTTTAGAGCTAGGCATCAGGACGATCATTGACCTGCGCAGCCCTGGCGAAACGATGCGCTACAGAAATGTATTCGCCACTTCGCGGCGGGTCAACTACCTGAATTTGCCCCTGATTAAAGACGAAGAGACAGAGCAGGTGCATTTATCCTCGACGCGGGCAGGCATTTATAAGGCCATACTCGACCAGTGCCGCTCAGGATTTGAAGCGGTTTTTACGGCCCTGGCCCGGCCTGAAACCTTCCCGGTCGTGCTGCATTGCGCTGCCGGAAAAGACCGCACCGGGTTAGTGATCGCCTTGCTGTTGAGCCTGGCGAGAGTAAGGCCGGAAGTGATTGCTCAGGATTACGCCTTGAGCCAGGATTGTCTGGCCGAACGGATCGCTATCTGGCGGGCTGAAGCCCTCTTAGCCGGACAGGATGTAGCTCTTTTCGAGCGCGATGTAAACGCCGCCCCGGAAAATATGTTAGAAACGTTGCATTATCTCCAGGAACAGCACGACGGCCCGCAAGCTTACTTACAAAGCTGTGGCCTGACGGTTGCCCGGCTTGAAACCCTCAAAGCTTGCCTGATCGACTAAGAAAAAATGGCCTTCCAGGAAGGTTAAGGGAGGGGGTTTTCTGCCGCCAACGCCGCGACGATGCCTTCGCGGTAAGTGGGGTAGAGTAATTCAAGACCGAGGGCTTGCAAAATAGCCCGCCCGTCCACCTGGCGATTAGCCCGCAGCGTTTCGTGCAGTTCTTGCGGAGGCAGCATTGGCGGCATGGGTAAATGCAGTAGTTCGGCTACGAACGAGGCAACCTCGCGGGCGGGGGCCGGAAGTGTATCGGCGACCGGGTAAGCCCCCGTCACGCCATCGGCCAAAAGGCCCGCTTCGGCCAGAGCCGCCAGGTCGTCCACCTGAATGCGAGAGATGAAGTTAGAACCGTCGCCCGAAAGCCGGTAGCGGCCTTCGCGCATCGAAACATGCACACCACGGCCCGGCCCGTAAATTCCGGCGGGCCGCAAAATCAGGCTCGACCGCGAACCGCCAGCCACTATTTTTTCAGCCTCGACGCGGGCTTGCTGGTTGGCTGTAACCGGCGCAACTGGCGTAGTTTCGTCTACCAGGGCTGTTTCCCCGTACACCCCGGTCGTGGAGAGATAGACCAACCGCGCCGGAAGCGGGCCAAGAATTTCGAGCAGCCGGGGAGTTGGGTCGGCGGGGGGCGCATCAGGGGTAGGGGAAGCGGTCGGCACGGAATGTAGCACGCGCACTCCCGGTGATAGGTTGGCCCGCAACCCGGCCAGCGTAGAAGGTTCGGCCAGGTCGAGACGGTAGAGGGTCGCGCCGGAAGCAGCCAGATCGGACAGATGCTCTGGCCTACGGCTCGTGACAAGCACCTGGCCTCCCCGCGCCAACAACCGACGAGCGACCCGTTGCCCGGTAAAGCCGCCACCTAGAATTAGAAACTGCGCTTCTTTCGTCCTGGTTTCCAAAACTGTACCCGTTTCTAGCCGGTAATCAGGCCAACCGGCAGACAAACCGTAAAAGTAGTACCTCGGCCTATTTCGCTCTCAAAACTAAGACTCCCCCGGTGCAACTCGACTGCTTGCTTGACAATAGTGAGGCCCAGACCGTTGCCAGGCCGCAATCCAACGTTACTTCCCCGGTGAAAAGAACTAAATAGCCAGGGCCAATCCGCCTCGGCAATACCGATGCCTTCATCCCGCACCCGCACCCACAATAAAGCGGTGTTAGTTTCGGGAGAGCAAAGTCCACTAATCGGTGACAAATTATGTCCGTCAGCGTCAGAGGCGGGCGGGTAGTCAAGCTCAAGCTCTAAGCGAACCAGACCGTTTTCCGGCAAAGAATATTTTAGAGCATTTGAAAGAAGATTAGCCAGGATTAGCCGAAACAATTTCGGATCGGCTATCACGTTCAGGGTTTCAGCCGATTTGCAGCGGCCTTCGCCTGCCGAGTCTACCGAAGCCAGGGTCGGCCCTAAGTTTGGCGTCGAAGCGACCTCGGCCCAGCGCGACGAAGGAGAATGGATACAGGCTTCAAAAGAAACTCGCTCAACTTTAGCCTGTTCGACTTCATCTGCATTCAGGCCCGGCACCGGACGCAGCGAAAGAGTAGCTTCTTCCACCAATTCCCGGCTCAGTTGCACAATGTCTACCGGGCCTGGACTGAAAGCTAG
>JBBRBE010000058.1:0-32692 GCA_038206175.1 Chloroflexia bacterium | reverse complement strand
GCCCCTCTCATCGAAAAACAATTGAAAAGTGAGCGTAAAGGGAAGGTTTCTTCCTCCAGGCACGACGATGAGACGCTCATAAAAGTCAAAAAGGAATGGCACTATCTTTATCGGGCATGAGACAGCTGGGGCCAACTGGTCGAAACTACTCTGTCCAAAACCCGCGACCTGGCGACGACCACGACCACGGCCTTCTTCAAAGCGGCGGTCGAAACCGTCGGCCAAACTCCCCACAAAATAACGACCGACAAAGACAAGGAGAGCAGCTACCCTGGGGCTATCGAAGCGGCATTGGGCCAAAAAGTTGAACATCGTGCCATTAAGTACTTAAACAATAAACTTGAGCAAGACCATCGAGGCATCAAAGGTCGGGTCAAACCGAGGCCAGGCTTCAAAAGCGCGGCCAGTGCCGCCCGCTTTTGCCGAGCTTTCGACGAACAACGCCACTACTTTCGGCCTCGCAAGTTCCTCAAAGAGCCGGTCAGCTTAATGAAGATGAAGAAGCGGGTGCATTTGCGGGTCAGCACCTAAGGCTCAAACGTAAGTTCTTTGAAGAAAAGCTGCACTGGCGGCAAACCCCTCAGCGTGGGGTGTAGTTATAATAATATTTGGAATACGACCTAATGTTCTGAAAAGCTTATGCGAATCGAGATTTGACACAACCGTGCAATGCTACTGGGCCTGTGAAATTGCGTCGGTTGATTGGTGGGCCGATGTTAATAAATCTGGCGGACAGCTTGTTGAGCAGATTACTCATTTTTTTGATATTATGCGTTACTTATTTGGTAGTGTTGGCGAGGTACAGGCCTACGTAAGTTACGGTAGTAATTATAATATCGCCAGAAGTTCGGTGGTAAATTTGCTGTTTGAAAATGGCTGTATTGGCAACCTTGTTTCTTCTAACCTGGCTACCGATGAAGAAACGCCCTGGCTTAATGTCCATTTGGAGAATGAAATTATTCACATTCGTAGCTGGAATATTACCTTCAAAAAAACCAATTTTGCGGCTGAATCGTACAGTGGCTTTGATAACGGTATGAAGGCTGAGCAACGCATATTTTTAGATTGTCTTTTAAATAAAGCTAAACCAGATCAAATTAAATCTAATTACGCGGATGCCGTAGCGTCCTTAAAATTGAGTCTGGCGGTCAGCTACTCACACCGCACAGGCCGACCTGTGAAATTGGATAGCTTTGAGGGTTGAAAGGAATAAAATTAACATGAATGAACTTATTATTATAAGACTTGGCGAGTCTGAACATCATGTAAATAATATTGTGGGGGGTTGGACTGATTTGCCTTTAACCGAAAGCGGTAGAAGACAGGCGGCTTGTGTAGGAGAGTACCTTAAAAGCCGGTTGGAAGGTCGAAACTTTGGTTTTTATACCAGTGACCTGAGCCGCGCTAAGGAGACGGCGACTATTATCGGGCAAGCCCTGGTTAAAGAGCCGCAGCCTGAATGGGAACTACGGGAACTTAATAACGAGGTAGCTAAGGGCCTGGCCCTGGCCGAGGCCAAGAAAATTAGAAAACCGATTACAGAACCGGCTATTGACTGGATTCCCTATGACCAGGCGGAAAGCTGGCGAATGATGCATACTCGTATAGTCGGAGTTATGAACCGGATAGCGGCGGAAAATGAAGACCTGGCGGTCGTGGTTTCTCATGCCAATTCCAGTATTTGTATTATTAACTGGTGGCTTAACATTGTAGAAGATCATCACCTTACCAATATTATGTACGAGTTAGACCCGTGTAGTATTACGCATCTTAAAGTGGACAAAATTGGTTGCCGGGTGGTAGTAAGAATGAATTATACCTTGATTGCTAGTAGTTAGTAAAAGCGAGGGCTAAAAGATTAGCCCAAACCTTAATCTCAAAACCATGATTGGTACGAGCGTAAAGCCGCTCTAAACCCATCTTCTCAAGCTGAGAATTGACGGTTTCGATAGATTTGCGGTATTCTCGTAATTGTTCACGTAGTGCCCAGGGATGGTTTTGCATATTCTTACTACGAATAGGCACTAACTCCACTTCAGCTTCGTTCAAAATAGTGGCTTATTGCGCTAGAGCGTTGTAACCCTTATCGGCATAAACCTTCGCCCAGGCGAGAGCAGATAGGTTAGTTCGTGGATGGGGGTCAAGTCGTGCAGATAGGCTGGCAATAAACTAAAACTAACCGGTACGCCCTCAGGAGTACAAATCAGATGTAAGCGATAGACCTAAAACTTTTCGCTCTTGCTCTTGGCGGCACAATAGCCGCAGAACTCGCGGCCACGTACTTTACGACCCCGCCAACGTCTAGCCCATTTGCACACCGGCACGGGCAAGCTATCCATAACGAAGACCTCACCGCCTCGAAATAACTCGGCCAGGCTTTGCAGCATTAGCTCGAACCAATCCGCCAGAGCCTGCAAGCGACGGTTGAAGCGGGAGGGGTCGAGCTTACGAGTGAGGTAACGGGCCTGAGGCAACACTGAAAGCGTCTTCGATCCGCCAACGTTGACGATAGACCCCGGCTACTTCTTCGCCCGTCAAACGAGCCGGGTCTAGCACATTAGTCAGGTAGCTATAACGCTGGCCTTTGTACGCGACTTCGACCAGGCGCAACATCTGACGCTGGGGAGTACCTAGCTTGCCCACCCAGATGAGCCATTCTTTAAGCTGGGCTTCGTTACGCAACCACTCGAAGCGTTCAAAGACCAGGTTGGTCTTGACTCGGCTGAGGAAATAACGGCCTGTCTCGCTTAACTCGTGGTAGCATTCGTAGTTAACGAAGCCCAGCTCAAAAACTAATAGGCTGCCCTTTGGGACGCTCCCCAGGATAGCGGGCCAAAAGCTTTGGTCGTGAGCGAAGGTCTCCTCGGTGTACCAAACCCGATAGGGCAACTGGCTGGTCAGGTCGAGTAGTCCCAGCAACTTCCCCGCCAGGGGCCGACCCTCTTCTTCCCTTTCCCTAAGCAAACCGACTTTTTTGACCACCGCATCGCATCCAGAGTTGAACCATCTACCGCCAGGATGCGCTCGAAATGGGTTAGCACACTTCTTAAAGCTGGGACCACTGGGCGAGTGCGAGCTTGCCAGCGTTGGTGCAGCAGGGGTAGCAACTCGCTCAAGATGCCCTCAAATAAGACCGGAGGTAGTTGGCGTAACCGGTTGCTAACGGCTTGTTGGGAAACTTTGACGGGTGCTTCCCCCAGGAAGCCTTCGCGGTCGAGTATTCTAACCGCTTCGCTGACGCTGCCGAATTGACGCCAGATCAGGCTCAAGACGAAAGCCAGCATTAAAGGGAGCGTCAAGACCCGCTGACGCAAGCCTGGCTGGGCATAGGCTTTGAGATGCTTATACGTGAGGGGCTTGACCAGTTCACTCAGGATTTGCTCGACCTGCTCGGCGGGTGGCTCACTAGCCCGTCGCTTGGAACGGTCGAGAGCAATCGCACCCGTATGCCTGACCGAACTTTTCTTAGGTTTGGAGGTTTTAGATTGGTTTGTCATAGCCTTATTTTAGCTTTAACAAACTAATTGTGCACCTCCTAACCGATTTGACAAATTACTGCCGACCTTAAGTTGTAGGCTATGGTCTAAAAGTGGTTTGTTTATCCGCTTCATCTTGGCCTGGGTACTTTCTCTGGCTCTTTATCACACGCTTTCTTACAATCCGGCGCACAGAAGTATTAGGTAGTACCCTGATAGTCGGAAGGGTAAGGTTCCCTTTACTTTTAGACCTGGCTCCAGACCCAATCCCGCACCTGGGGCATATCCTCGAAATACTCCCGCACATAAGCAGCGTGCTTGATTAACATATCTTCACACTCAGCAATCAAAGCCCCAGCCCGATCTTGCAAACGCGCTACCCGTCGGATAACCTGGATGCACAGATCATACCGGCTCATCGAATTACGCACTACCATATCAAACGGGGTAGTCGTAGTACCTTCCTCTATAAAGCCCCGCACGTGGAAACGCTCCACCTTAGTCCGACCATGAATAATTTCATGAATCGCTCGTGGGCTACCGTGAAAGGCAAAGATGACCGGCTTATCGGCGGTAAATAGGTCAATAAAGCTACTTTCGTCCATCCCGTGGGGGTGAAGCTGGGCCGGGAAAAGTGCCATCAAATCCACCACGTTTACCACCCGCACTTTCAAATCCGGGACGTGCTGTTGCAACCACCAGGCTGCCGCCACAATCTCTAAAGTAGGGGTGTCGCCCGCCGCCCCCAGCACCACCTCCGGCTCACCGTCTCCAGCATTGGAGGCCCATTGCCAAACCCCTGCTCCTTTGGCACAGTGCTCCCGCGCTGCTTCCAGATTCAGCCATTGCAGTTGGGGCTGCTTGTCAATTACAATCAAATTCACATAATTTCGGCTGCGGAAGCAGTGATCATCAGTTGTAATGATTGGTTCTAGCCAGGTCCGGTTTTCCACTTCAAAGACATTGCCCAACCGGTTTGAATTAGTTTCATCGGGGCAGAATAACCGGAAGTTAGCCTCTTGAGCGTTTTCCTTAAAGATGTCCCGCATTAGTTTGCCTAGCTGACGAGTGGACTCGACTAACTTCGTTCCTGGGTGCGCCACTTCTACCGCATAGTCCACGTAGTTGGGCAAGTTCAGTTCAACCAGCAGTTTCCCGCCGTTGGCGTGCGGATTGGCTCCCATGCGTAGCTCACCTTTGGGGGCGAGGTCGCGGAGACTTTGAACTAGCTGGCCCTGGTCGTCAAAGAGTTGGTGGGGTTGGTAGCTACGTAGCCATTCTTCAAGTATTTTCAGATGTTCAGCGTTCTCTTTTACATTTGCCAGCGGCACTTGATGGGCGCGAAAAGTGCCTTCCACTGCCAGGCCATCCACCACTTTTGGGCCAGTCCAGCCTTTGGGAGTGCGCAACACTATAACCGGCCAACGTGGTCGCTTTGAAAACCCGTTGGCACGAGCAGCCTGTTGAAAGGCGCGTATTTTGGTGTAGCACTCGTCCAGGGTCGCCGCAAGGAGGGCGTGAACCTGGGCAGGGTCGTCGCCTTCTACAAAAAATACCTCGTAGCCCTGCCCGGTGAGCAGTTCGCGGACTTCTTCATCACTACTGCGGCCCAGCACGGTTGGCCCGGATATTTTGTAGCCGTTGAGGTGCAGAATCGGCAGCACTGCTCCATCCCGAACCGGATTAAGAAACTTGATGCCTTTCCAGGAGCCTTCCAGCGGCCCGGTTTCCGCTTCACCGTCGCCCACTACCGCTACCACCAGTAAATCAGGATTGTCGAAGGCCGCCCCGAAAGCGTGAGTCAGCACATAGCCCAGTTCACCGCCCTCATGAATTGAGCCAGGGGTCGGTACGCTTACGTGGCTGGGAACTCCACCAGGGGTCGAAAACTGGCGAAAAAGGCGGCGCATTCCGGCCAGGTCAGCGGAAATTTGAGGATAAACTTCAGAGTAAGTCCCCTCAAGATAGACATTAGCCAATATTGCCGGCCCGCCGTGACCTGGCCCGGCCAGATAAATTATGTTCGCCCCAGTATCCTGAATCAGCCGGTTCAGGTGGACATAGATTAAATTGAGGCCAGGTGAAGTACCCCAGTGGCCCAGCAGGCGTGGCTTGATGTGTTCCGGGCGAAGGGGTTCGCGCAGAAGCGGATTTTCCTGCAAATAGATTTGACCGATGGTCAGGTAATTGGCGGCTCGCCAGTAAGCATCTATCAAATTCAGGCGGTTCTAGTCAAGATTTGTCACAAAAACTCCTTTTTCTCTTCTCTTCTCGTCTCTTCTTCAAGAGTTAGTTCTTCTTCTAAAGAGCAGTTCATTAGGCCAGCAGTACACGGGATGGGTATGACGGGCAATCATTAAATCTTCATGGGTTGGGGTTACCCGCACTGCCACCCGACTATTTTCGTCGCTGGAAATAATTGGGGCATGCGCTTCATTAAACCCTGCTGCTAGTTCGATACCAGGGCCATCAAGTCAGGATTATTGCTTTGTAACCAATCCAGCCAGACCTTTAGCGCAGTTGTGTGGTCAGGTAACAACACACTTTGGTCAAAAACAGGCACTCCCTGTGCGTCCTTGACCTGTATCCGGCGGTCGGGACAGCCAATTCGTTCCAGATTAGCCGAAAAAACCAGGCACTCAGTTTGATCGCGCGTATAAAGCCCAACTTTAAGACTGGATGAACCACTGTTAATTGTTAATATCCGCAGAAACGCTTTTAGATCTGTCATTAAACCTCTTCTCGACTTTATTAATTTAGAAATGCGCTCGCTGGTAAAAAAAGTGCTTGGCAACCTCGGCGGTAAGCATATACAAGGCTAATATTATCCCCAACAGCAGTAGAAACAAGGGCGGGATGGGACTAAAGCCTAAAAATCCGGCGATTGGGCTGTAGGGAATTGCCAGCGTTAGCGCGTCTACTACCAGGGTGGCTATGAGGAGGGTTTTACCTGGTTTGCTTTTGTAAAATGGGCCGCTGGTGCGGATTACCAGTACAATTAGCGAAGCTGAGAGAACCGATTCCACAAACCAGCCCGCCCGAAATTGCTCCGGGGAGGCTCCTAAAATCACTATCAACGCGCCAAAAGTCAGATAATCAAAAATCGAACTGACCAGACCAAAAGTAAGCATAAAGTTCCGAATAAAGTGAATATCCCAACGGCGGGGCTGGGCGACCCAGTTCGGGTCAACATTATCGGTGGCAATCGCAGTTTCAGGAAAATCGGTCAGTAAATTAGCCAGGAGGATTTGCTTGGGCAACAGTGGCAAGAATGAAAGGAAAAGCGAAGCCCCCGCCATACTGAACATATTCCCAAAATTAGCACTGGTCGCCATAAAGACGTATTTGAGGGTGTTAGCGAAGGTAATGCGACCTTGTTTTACGCCTTCAATTAACACATCCAGCCCCTTTTCCAGTAGGACTATATCCGCCGCTTCCCGCGCTACGTCCACCGCACTTTCCACCGAAATACCTACATCAGCCGCGTGTAAAGCCGAAGCGTCATTGATACCATCACCCATATAGCCGACCACATGACCGGCCTTTTTGAGGGCCAGAATAATTCGCTCTTTCTGATTCGGTTCGATTTCGGCGAATAGGGTAACTTCGCTGACCTGCTGCCTTAAAGCTTCACTACTCATTTTATGTAAATCGGAACCGGTCAGTATTTTGGAAACATTCAGTCCTACCTGCTTACCAACATGGGCCGCTACGCCCCGGTTGTCACCGGTAATAATTTTTAGCGAAACCCCTAGCCCTTGCAATTGCTTGATCGTCTCTGTTATCCCAATTTTAGGGGGGTCAGCCAATACGATAAAGCCCAGGAAAATCATGCCGGTCTCGGCTGCCTGGGTTATTCGGGTTTCACCACCTGTATCACGGTAGGCCAGACCGAGGGTGCGAAAACCGGCCTGGCACAGCTCGTCAAACTTGTTCTCTATTGAATCTTTGACCGTTTCCAGGCTAACCGTTTGACCCCCACTGGTCTCGGCCTGGCTACACACCTCAAACACGTTGGGTAAAGCCCCTTTGGTTATCATCAGGTGCTGTGAACCATTTCCTACCAGAATACTCAGCCGCTTGCGAATGAAGTCATAAGGTATTTCATCCAGCTTCTGGTACGCAGTCAGATCGAACTGGCGGTAGTTACGGATAGCCGCATCTATCGGGTTCAGGTAGCCCGACTCGAAAGAGGCATTAAGCCAGCTATACAGGGCCGCCTTTTCATTTGGTTTGCCATCTGCGTCAAGGATAGCCTCGACTTTAACCTGCCCTTCGGTCAACGTCCCGGTTTTATCCGAGCAAAGCACATCCATACTACCAAAGTTTTCAATTGAGGAGAGACGTTTAACGATTACTTTGTGGCGGGCCATTTGTTTTGCGCCATGGGCCAGATTAATACTGATAATAGCGGGCAATAACTGAGGAGTAAGGCCGACTGCCAGAGCCAGCGAAAAGAGAAACGCGTCCAGCACCGGGCGGGCCAGATAGACATTGATGGCAAAAATCACGACAATCAGTAGCAAAGTAACTTCCATCAAGAAATAGCCAAAATGCCGAATACCCAGCTCGAAGCCGGTTTCGGGTGGTCTGAGCCGCAACCGTTCGGAAACTTTACCAAATTCGGTAGAGGCTCCGGTGTGTACCACTACCGCTTTGGCGCTACCGCTCACCACATTAGTACCCATAAAGAGGACGCTCGTCCGCTGACTGAGGGGAGTTTCGGCTGGTTGCACGCCCGCCTTCTTTTCCACGGGATAAGTTTCGCCCGTCAGGGTGGCTTCATCCAAAAACAGGTCGGCTGACTCTATTAGCAAGCAATCACCGGAAATAGTCACGCCCGCCGATAGCATCACAATATCGCCCGGTACGATTTGCTCTAGCGGTACTTTAGTCGAGTGGCCCTCGCGCAGTACGGTGGCTTTGGTTTGTACCACGGCCAGGAGTTTGGCTAAAGCACTAGCGGCTCCCCGTTCCTGCCAGAAACCCAGTAAACCACTAACTATTACAATGGTCAGGATAATAACGGCGTCGGTTATGTCACCCAAAAATATAGACAAAATAGCCGCAAAAATCAGGATTACAATGATCGGACTCTTAAACTGGTTTAACAGAAGTTGCAAACCGCTCTGATGTTGTTTTGCGCTAAAAGAGTTCGGGCCGTAGCGCGTCAGCAGTTGTTGGGCCTGAGAAGTAGTCAACCCATCTGGCGTAGTGCCAAGTTTTTCTAAAACCTGGGTGGGAGACAAATTCCAAAATACGCTCAAGAGTTGCTCCAAAGTAAGCAAATCCTTTCACCTACTACGCTATTTAATGACGTGAATTGTAGTACCCGCCGTAGTTTTACTGTCGCCATTGCTAACAAAGTTGATTTGCCAGGTAAGCTGATAATCGCCCGGCGCAAGGTCGGTTGGTAGCGTAAGGGTACTGGTAAAGGTTTGACTGGCCTGGTCATTAGTTTGAATAGGACTACTTGAAGCACTGGGTACTTTGTTCGGCTGGTCAACCGCATCCTGTTTCGATACAAAAGGGCCAGTTATTTGCAAACTAAGTTTAAGCTGAACGGGATTTGGGTCGCTGACTAATTGATAAGCCTTCGCATTCCATTTAATTTGGATTATATCGCCAGGATGCCAGTTTTGACTGATTGCCTGGCTAACGTCGGCATAATAAGTATAATTTTGATGATTAGCACTATTGGTTGGTTGGTTGGTCGCCTTGTCAGTACAGGCAGTCAACAATATTAGCAAAATTACGGTTGTCAACAGGCAGATTAGCCAAACCCCTTTTTTTGACCCAAACATAAATTACCTTCCTTTCAAATCTAAACAAACCAAATACTTTTTGAAATATCTTTTTGTCTCTCTGAACTACCTGTTTTCTTGAACTTAATCGTACTTATTAAATTTTACTCTCTAAAGATTGGGTGGTCTGTACGCTATACCACATAAGATGTTACGAGAGATTTAGTGTTTATCGCTTATATGTGACAGCGAACAGACCCTTATATTTAACTGTTCTACAATTAGAGGTCATAGGAAGCTTAGTAAAGATTGCAGACAAGTTTTTGTAGAAAGGGCGTAAAGAAGAAGGTACGAACGATCAATCAACCGAAAAAACCGGCTAACCTGGAGACCGCCGCCGAAATTGGGCTGGCACTAGGTTGCGGTATTGGAATAACCTTTGGCATAGTGTTTAATATTTGGTGGAGGGTTTGGAATGAACAGGCGTTAACTCTCTCACTAATACCAGAAAAAGGAGGTCAAGAAATGAACAATTTTACTAGAAACGACCAGCCCTATTATGATGCCTACCATGTGGCTGAAAAACGGGTAAAAGCCAAAATTAGTTTTTATTGGCATCTGGCGAGCTATATTGTGGTAAACACTTTTCTTATTGGCATTTACCTGATAACTTTTTTGGATGGCAATAACTGAAACTGGTCTTACCCCGGGTTTGCCTTGACCTTAGGCAGTTGGAGTATTGGCATCCTGTTCCATTTCCTGGGCGTATAACTTTTCCCGAATAATCATATTACCCGCCAGAAAATGATTAACCAGGAGATGCAGTGGATGGGCGTGCCAACTCCTGGCTTGATACCAATCGCCAGTTATACTCCGACAGGGCAACCTATGTTGAACCCTCAGCCGGAGCGACCAATACCTGAACCTGGGTTACTAGAGCATAAATAATCAAGATGTCTGTTTGGCTCCTGGCTTACCACTACCTTTGAGCTTAGGTGAGACTATTTCTAGCCTATGAGTAAGTTCAAAAGAGCCAAAGAGCAAGGTAGTAGGATTATTTTTATAGAAGGATAAGGAATAATGTGGGTTTATTAGTAAAGGATGCCCAAAATACGTCATCTGTAAAACCGGTGACCATTACCGGCACAATGCTGGCGGCCCGCTACCAGGAAGGATACAAAGAACTGATTTTGGAAGCAGTTACTATACCACAACCAGGTTTTGGTGAGGTTTTGCTAAAGATCGAGGCTACCGGAATGTGT
Organism: Chloroflexia bacterium; assembly: GCA_038206175.1. Lineage (GTDB taxonomy): Bacteria > Chloroflexota > Chloroflexia > Chloroheliales > Chloroheliaceae > 54-19. The sequence goes on along the minus strand of JBBRBE010000058.1, from coordinate 22,210 downwards.
CGTACTGATATTCACGTTCTGGAAGGCGAATTTCCACTGCCGGGTAACTTTACGATGGGTCATGAAGTGGCCGGAACAGCCGTTGTGCTTGGCCCTGGTATTACCGAGATTGTAGAACACCCCTACAGGACTTTCGCTAAATTAGACAAGCTTAATTCGAGCCGGTCAGTACGGTGAATACTTCATTCCAACTTTTTTCGTGATATTGTGACGGTAAATCTGTCACAATATACCCTACTTTACCACGAACCTGGTAGTCGTAAAAGAATAACTTTCTAAGCTTATTTTGCTGGTTCATCCACTTTAAGATTAACAATGGTCAACAAAAAGGCACTGTCCTCTAAAGCCACGACTTCGTGCAAACGTGGTTCTTCTAATACCAGCAGTTGCCCCTGCCCTAGTTCAGTCGCAATATTCTCGCCGTGTGGCTCTAGCACGAAGCTAATGCGCCCACGCAGCATCGTCAGGGTAAATGGGCCGGGAGCGTGATGTTCGTGCAAACGCTGATCTTTCCCGATGCAAATTACCAGGGTACGCAGTGTCGGGTCTTTGACCAGCACCAGGGCGTTGTGACCTTTATCGCGGTATTCCGCTTCGTTATGCAGCCACTCAATCACCCGGTCTAAATTAAAGGTTTCCAGAACCCCTTGCAAAAGGCGGCCCATGCGGTCAGGTCTATTCTCGGTGGTTTCCATAGCCAAACTTCTCCTTCTATATATAATTTCCTTAACTTAAACAAAGCTGACAAGGGAAGGAAGCTAAAAGCTGTCAAGCTGTAAGAAGTAAAATACTCTGGTTGTCAGCCACTTACAACCAGAGTATTTTACTTGTAACTGGCACTGACCGGTGCAATACCGTCGAGATGTACCCGCACAGCCACGACTGGCCCAGAAATTTTAGTGGTAAGTGGGTAACGCATATCGTGCAGTAGATGGTGCATATGCCAGTTTTCTGCTAACACCAGCGCATCTAAACAATCAATGTGATTGTGACGTGCGATCTTAATCAGTTCCTCCAGAAGGGCTTTGCCGAGGCCGTGGCCCTGATATGCGTCGCACACTACCACTGACACCTCGGCTATCCCTGGCTCGGTAAGGTAATAGCGAGCCACTCCTTCTATTTCGTCGGGCTGCCCCGTCGGCTGGTTCTGAGTGCGTATTGCTACCACGGCGGCCTGATAATGACCATCCACCATACATAACTTCTGGGCCTCCTCCTCGGTCAATTCTTTCTTAAAGCCGTAGAAACGATAAAAAACCCACTCGCTAGAAAGCCGTTTGTAGTGGATTTGCAGGGCTGGCACATCCGTCGGTTTAATCGGGCGAATGATAAGCTCAACGGTCTGGTCGGCGTGTGGCATCTGCACCCGGCGGAAACTCTCGTTTTTACACAACATACAACTACCTTGTCTTTCCTATCTTCTATCTACATAACATACCAGATCGGAATTGCTTCCCTTTTGCCGTGCATCCGAACGGTCGCCCGTTGAATGCCTACCCAATAAGCGAGACCGTCATTAGCTGACATTTGGAGGATTTCTAAGTCACTCCCACTGCCCGGCCAAATCTTTATTGGGCTGATGGGATTATTCCGGAAATATTAGCTGGGCCAGTTTCGGTTGATAAAGGGAAATTGGTCTGGAGAGCGAACCCGCCTAAAACTACGATCACAATACCAATCAATTGATCGTTAGTGTTTGGTTTGTCCAAACCCATATAGGACGCCACCTTCAACAGGTCGAAGATATAAGGTGCAGCTATAAGATAAACTCCTATCAAAATTATCTCGATGCTAATGTTAATGCGAACTTTAGTGTTTTTCACCTGGTTGGCAATCACCAGTAGACCGATCAACAACACTCCGCAGGTTATGTCGCTAATAGTGACCACGGCCAGGTCAACCGGCACAAGCTTTTTAGTCCTGGCATCGAGAATGGTCGCGCCGCCATAGTTTAGAATGAACGGAGCTAAAATCAGCCAAATACCCCCTACAATGCCTAATCCACCCAGAATCAGTTGCCACCAGCTAAGCCCAAAGCGTTTCGCATAATCAGTCATTTTACTACCCTTACTTTCTTCTTTTCTTTTCTTTTCCCTTTGTACACGTATGTTCAAGAGCCGGGAATTCCACCAGGTGTAGAATTCCCAGTATTCAACTCGCGGCCTTAACTCAAGGGAACAACTGGCGTTTCTTTGTGACCAGCTGTGTCATCCCTGGAACTTGAAGGGCGATTAAAGATATAACCGACTTTCCAGGGCGTGCCTAACGCGGGCAGGATGAAGCGATCCAGACCCCACCAACCGGCGTTCTTCCAGGCCAGGATGATAAAGATAGTCAGGCCGAACATCATCGGATTGGAAGAAGTAGAGCCAGCCATCATAAAGCTGAAGTTCATCAGCGTACCGAAGAAGGCCGCCACCGCGGTCAAGCCGCCAAAAATCAAGCCGAGACCGACCGCTATCTCCCCAAAGACAATCAACCAGGCGAACCAACTAGCACTGTCCGAGCTGATCAAAGCATTGAGGACATCACGATACCAGGTGTAGGTAACAGGTGGTTTGCCGGTTGGAGGAAAAGCCACCGCGACTTTCCAATAACCCAGCAAACTTTTGCCACCGTCCAACCAGCCAGTGCCGATCAGTTTCTCATAACCAGCGTACAACCAATCCAGACCAATCCAGAGCCGCAAGGCTAACCAGATGGGAGCGGAACGGGTATCATTGAAAAGAAACCGGGCAATCGGTGGGTCAACCACGAGCGTCCGAGCGGGGCGGCCTAACATGCCGATGTTCATAAATTTCTACCTTTATTACCTTCCTCAGCTCTAAACACTTTAGTAAGAATCTTTTTCATTCTAAAGTTTTGGGCTTTATTTTAGATGCGACAAGCACTTTTTCAATAAGTTCCATTCCATACTTGTTTTGTTCTTAGCATATAGTAGATAGAAAGAATGGTCGGTTCGCTACCGCACATAGAATAAAACTCGGAAGCCTCTAGTTGCCGCAACCAGGCTAACCCCAAGAAAACAATCCCACCCCGAAATGTAATGTACTTTACCACACAGACAGTTGTTCTTTTAGCCAGTAGACTTTAGCTCTAAATAGAAAATACTAAAGCAGAGTAACGCTTACAATTGAGTTTGAAGGGGAAGGGCTATGACTACACCCAAAGAAGTTAACTGGTTAATTCTGGTAGTGGAGAATGTTGAAGAAATCCGCGATGGCATCGAAAGATTATTACTAGCGGACGGCTACCGGGTCGAACCGGCCCGCACGGTGGAGGAGGCCATTCTAAAAGCTAAACGTGCGCTACCAGACCTGCTGCTGCTAAGTCTGCCAGGGTCTACGAGCGAAATTGTCCAATTTGCCCATCAGATTCGGCAAGAGGCCGGCTTGTTAAAAGAGCAAGTGCCAATTGTAATCTTTTCCATCAAAGAATTGGCGGAAGGTGAGGAACTGGCGATTGAGGGTAATGTCTATCTTACCCGCCCCGATAATTTCAACCAGTTAAGAGCTTTACTGCGCAGTCTCCTGAATAAGCAAGCGGCCTTAAAGCAAGTCGAAACATCCATATTTTAACTGAAGCCTAATAAACGCGCATACTCGGTCTTGACTACCTCGTAGCATTCGCACACCTCGGCCTCAAGACCAGGCCGGTTGAGGATAATAATATGTCCGCGAGCATAACTGATTACTCCGGCATCTTGTAGCCGCCCTGCCACTACCGTCACACTTTCCCGCCGTCCTCCCAACATTGTAGCGATAAGTTCCTGGGTCATTTCTAATTTATCGTGCTTGACCCGGTCGTGGCTCAAGAGCAACCAGCGACAGAAGCGCTGCTCAACCGAATGTAGCCGGTTACAAATGGCGGTCTGGGAAATCTGGGTGATGAGGGCCTGAGTATAGCGTAAAAGCCCCTGTTGGAAAGGGCCGCCCAGCTTGAATTCCTCCTGGACTATCTTTGCTCGCAGCCGGATAGCGTCACCAGCAATTTGAACAATCGCCTGGTTAGGCGTAGTATCGCCACCCAAAAACAAAGCAATCCCCACTACACCATCGTTTCCAGCCAGGCCAACTTCAGCCGTCATTCCATCTTCCATCGTATTAAGTAAAGAAACCATCGAGGTAGTCGGAAAGTAAAGATATTCCAGATGTTGAGCGGTGTGATAGACCACCTGACCAAGTGCTAAGGTCACTGGTTCAAAGTGGGGCAAAAGCCGTTGATACTCCTCTGGAGGAAGCGTAGTCAGCAAGTGGTTTCCGACCAAATCCTGAGATGTTAGATCTTTAGCCATAAACATTTTCTTTTTTCGCCTTTTCCATCCACTTCGGGGTTATTGAGTAGAAACTAAAGTATAGATGAAAATACATAGAGCAAGATCATTGCCAGGTTTCTCTTTAAGTGCGCTAACCAACAGATAAAAATTACTATAGAGGTAATCTCAGGCTTTCAGTTTCTTTTCTACCCCTTTTAACAAGACCGCATTGAGGGCAACATTGTCTGAGAAGAGGTAGGCCGCACCTGATCGGCTACTCCAATCAGGCCAACTATCTGGTCATTCACGGCTACTACCATCACGGTTTTACCTTGCTGCTGAAGCACCGCCAGTTGTTCGGCTTCCTAGGGCGTGAACCGCATGTTTTTGTCCGCCAGCAATTTGGGCGTGCCAATCGTAACGTGCTGGGTTTCGGCTACTACCGCCTGCACGCCGCCCCCGGCAATCGAACGGAACTCGGTATGCGGCAGCATTGCTAGCTGGCGAGTTGTGGCTTCGGCCACAATCGTCCGGGCCAGCGGATGTTCCGAGTCGGTTTCGGTAGCGGCGGCCAGTTGCACTAACTTTGCTTTATCTAACCCGCTAGCAACTCCGGCTTCCAACACTACTACGTTAGTAACCGCTGGTTTACCCTCGGTCAAAGTGCCGGTCTTATCAAAGATAATCGCCTTTATTTTGGAAGCTTGCTCAAGGGCCGTCGCATTTTTAATTAGAATGCCGTTTCGCGCCCCAATCCCCGTACCAACTGCCACAACAGTCGGTGTAGCTAACCCTAGAGCGTCGGGGCAGGCGATTACAATCGCAGTCACGGCTAAAGTCAGGGCGAATAGGGCCGATTGGCCGATAATAAAGTACCAGACCAAAAACGTTAACACTCCGGTTCCTACCGCCAGGGCGACCAACCATTCCGCCGCTTTATCCGCCAGACGCTGTGCCGGGGCTTTGGAGTTTTGGGCCGTTTGCACCAGTTGGACAATTTGAGCCAGGGCGGTATCGCTACCTACTTTGGTGGCCTTGAAGCGTAATGAGCCGGAACTGTTGACTGTACCGCCAACTACTTCGTCTCCGGCCCCCTTATTGAGCGGTAAGCTTTCACCTGTTACCATACTTTCATCAATATAACTTTCGCCTTCAAGTACCACCCCATCTACCGGCACTTTTTCACCAGGGCGCAAAAGCAAAAGGTCGCCTACCTATAATTGTTCGACTGGAACGGTTTGGATTAAACCATCTGGGCCGATGCGATTAGCCTGGGTCGGAGCCAGTCTTAGCAAGGCATTGAGAGCATCGGATGAACCGCGACGGCTCCGCATTTCCATCCAATGACCGAAAAGCACGAAGGTGACGAGCATCACCGCTGCGTCATAACTGGTCTCTACTTGAGGGGCCAGAAAGGTAACAAAGACGCTAAAGAAATAAGCTACCAACACCCCCAGGCTGACCAGTACATTCATATTCAAAGTTCGATTACGCAAGGCCCGGTAGGCTCCTGAATGAAACATCCAGCCGCCCCACCAGACTACCGGACTGGAAAGTATTAGCAGTACCCAGTTGTTACTAAGGCCAAAGGGAGTAGGTAAATTCAGTCCGAACAGGTTGACCCCCAGCATTGAGTATAAAATTACCGGGATAGTCAGTAGCAAGGATACAAAGAAGCGATTACGCATATCCGCTTCCATCGCCTTTGCCATGGCCGGGTCGCTCATACTGTGACCCACGGCAGCGTGGTCGGCCATAGGGTGTTCCTGTCCCTTTATCGCCTGACCCATCGCAGCGTGACCCAGACCCTGATGTTCCGCACCATTCTTTTTAGGTGTTGTAAGGTTAAGGTCAGCCAGGCCAGCCGTGGAATGGTTCATTTCGGAGTGCTTTATCCCACTGTGAGCCTCGGTGTTAATTTTTTCATGGGCTTGAGCAAGGTTACTTTGGGTATTGTTTGGGTGATTATACACCGGGTGGTCTTCGGCAAAAATAGGGGTCGCCACCTACGTTGTGCCAGACCCATCCGCACCAGACGTTATAACCTTTTGAGATACGCCCGCAAGAGGCTCACCACAGGCATAGCCGCAATCTTTAACCAACGTTCTTAACTGGGTTTCGTCTATCAAATGGTCTTGTAAGTTATAGTGGTTGTTTGAGTAACATAACTTGCCTCTACCTTTGCAATAGCGGGAAGGTTTCGTAAATGTTTTTCTATTTCCGGCGCACAACCAGCGAAATTCAAACCTTTTACCGGCAAAGTGACAGTTTTCATCTCTTGTTTTCCTTATCAAATGCTTTCTTACAATCAACAATCAATCCGGCGCACAAATGAGTAGCTAAACCAGGAATATCAAATTCAAATGGGCTATTTTAGTCAGGTAAAATATCCCAATACCGTGCCTCATTATAATACTAGATTAGATAAATGAGGTGGTCTATCCCATAGCACACATAACAGCTAAAGCTAACCCTTGACTGTGCGGTGGGTAGATTGCTATTATTTCGCCTGATTAGGGACTGGCCGGATTTGCTTGTGTGTGGTAGCGGACAGACAGCTTCAATTATTTCTTTTACCATGAGTGAGTAAAGAGGAAAGTGAGAATACGGTTTAATAGGTAACTTGCCACTTTCATTGGTATCGGCGTGACAGGTGTGGCGGTGCTGGTTGTGGTGATCTACAAGCCGACGAACCTCGCCCGCCACCAAAGACAACAGTATCACATCTCTACGATAGAAATAGAAATAGAAATAGAAAAGGATGAAAATAATGTACCATAAAATCATTGTCCCGCTAGACGGCTCCCCACTGGCTGAAAAAGCCTTACCCTATGCCACGAGCCTTGCTACACAACTAAAGGCTACTTTGGTTTTGCTGCGGGTGGAGGAAACTTCCCCACTGGTAGTAGAATTTTCTGAACCACCTCAGGTTGAGGCCGGTAATCTTATCCATGCTGGAAAGATGAAACCAGAAGGGCTTATGCTAAATGGGCCTGATTTGGTGGCATCTTACTCAACTTCAACCGACCAACATCAGAGCTTTAGCTCCTACTCCGGTGAGCAAGACGATCAGGATTACCTGCAAAAGGTTAAAGAAACCTTGATCGGAGTAGGCGTCGAAACTCCCTTCGCCGCCGAACAAATTCAAACGCTGGTAGTGAGTGGTAGAGCCTCAAAAGAGTTAGCCGCAGTTGTCAAGGAAGCACAGGCCGACCTGGTAGTAATGACTACTCATGGACGGAGTGGTATATCGCTTCTACTAACAGGCAGTGTTGCAACCAGTCTGATCCAGCATACCAACCTGCCAGTGATCTTGATCAAGGCAGACGGAACCCAGAAAGCGAGCCTGGAAGAAGCGGAAAAGCCACACATAAATAATAATTCAGGCCCAATTTTGGTAACTCTGGATGGAACTCCTGAGTCGGAAGCTATGGTGGACGCCGCTGCAAATCTGGCTCAACAACTTGGAGTCAAAGTACATTTATTCGAGCTAGTATCCAGCGTGATGCCAGGTGGGTATGGAGAATTTAGTAGTCCGCCAGAATACGACCAGGAGCGGGAAACCACCGCTCTGCGGGAGCAAGCCACCCAATACCTCAAAGAAACACAAACCCGCTTGATCGAAAGAGGCGTAGAGTGTATAACAGTAGTTCAAACCGGCGAACCAACCATTCCTTTGGAATATAACGGGGAGCCAATCACCCGAATAATAGCCTATGCCAAAGAGGTAAAGGCTCAACTGGTGGCAATGACCACTCACGGTCGTGGGAGGTTAGGTCAGCTAGTGTTAGGAAGCGTAGCGGAAGAAGTAGTGCGTCAGAGCCATCTGCCGGTGATGCTAATGCGAAAAACGGGTCACGCAAATCACATGGAGGCTTAGATACCAAAAATGGTGTGGTAAAATAAAAAATTAACAGGGAGTCTGCCCACATGCGAAAATCGATAAAACAAGTGAAGTAGACTGAAACAACCCTGCCTGCTTTGTATTGAGGCTCGTTTGACAGTTGTTTCATTTTAGACCGCTTTCATTCAAGTGGGCTGGGTCCCTGGTTAAGATATTGATTTATGGAGCAGGAATGATTGGTAGTGTCTATCTACTCCAAATCTGGTGCTTTTACTAGCTTATTTATAACAAATCTGGAAGACAAAACGGAACGAAATAACTAAAATGACAAATCCTGTGCTTGTGACTGGGGCGACTGGCAATGTTGGGACGGAAGTGGTGCAGGCGTTGCACAAGGCCGGACAACTGGTACGGGCCGCCGTGCGCGACGTGGCGAAAGCCGAGGGACGCTTTGGCGAGGGTGTCGAGTATGTCCAATTTGATTTTAAGCGTCCCGCCACCTTCGAGGCTGCTTTCAAAGATGTGAAGCGATTATTTTTGGTGCGCCCGCCCGATATTTCAAACGTTCAACGCGACATTTGGCCCGCTATCGAAGCAGCAAAGCGGGCCGGGGTCGAGCAGATCGTGTTTTTGTCGCTTTTTGGGGTCGAGAATAACAAGATCGTGCCGCACTATAAGATCGAGAAATTGCTGCGGGCCTCCGGGCTAAAGTGGACGTTTTTGCGGGCCAGCTTTTTTATGCAAAACCTCGATACGACCCAACGCCAGGACATCAAGGAAAACAACAATCTTTTCGTCCCGGCGGGCCGGGGTAAGACCAGTTTTATTGATGTGCGAGACATCGGGGCGGTCGCGGCACTGGCCCTCACCCAGGACGGTCACGCGAACAAGGCTTACGACCTGACTGGCAGCGAGGCACTCGATTATTATCAGGTAGCCGCAATTTTTACTGAGGTGCTGGGCCGACGGGTAGGCTATAGCCAGCCGTCGGCAGTGCGGTTCTTGTGGCAATGGTGGCGAGTACGCAAAACATCGCTGGCCTTTAGCCTGGTGATGACGCTCCTTTATGTGACAGTGGCATTGGGGCGGGCGGGCAAGATTTCACCCCAACTTGCTCAACTACTGGGCCGTCCACCCCTCACCGTGCGCCAGTACGTCGAGGACTACAAACAGGCTTGGGAATAGGCGTAATTTTGAATGTTTCTTTAACACTATTTAGCCTTCCCATCTTAAAACTCCCCAGTTTAGCTCTTTAGAACTTTTTATCTAAAAATAAATTGGCGAAGTTAGGGGAATGTTATAATGCTCGGCCAGGGCCGCCACTTTTTGCCGGACAGCTTCAAGCAAGTTATCCGGTTCAAGAATACGGGCATCCTGGGCCAGGGTAAGTATTAGCATTTCGGCTCCTTCAAAGGAGTCAAAAGTTAATGTGAAAGTCTGCCAGCCTTCCAATCGGGCTTTTCCTTTTATCTCATATTCGTACACGAAAGGCCACCTCAGAAATTGCAACCGCTCGTTCTTGACTTCCAGCGTACAGACAATGGGTGGCGCGTAAGAATTATACTGCTTCATCTGCGCATCCCAGAAAGCGTTTAAATCGAAATTTTCTGAGCGTTCAAAAGTTTCTGCCGAAACCTCGATGCGCTGGATTCGGCTGACCCGGTAGCTGTGGATTGTTCCTTCGTAAGCTGCCAGCAGATACCAGATGTTTGCTTTGCAGACCAGGCTATAAGGGTCTACAGTCCGCGCTACAATTTCGCCACCACCACGCTTATAGCTAAGAAGAACCTGGCGATCCGCGAAAACCGCATCCAGCAGTTCGGCCAGGGACGCGAGTGGCTGAGAATGGCTAGACCAACCCGACGGATCAATATGCAACCGTTGGCGGACTCTTTTAACCTCGGTACGCTGGATCGGAGGTAACGCCGCCAGCAGTTTTAGAAAGCCATCTTCGGCTGATTGGCGCAGACCAATGTCGGTGAGGGGTCCGGTCGGGCTGGCGATAAAAAGCGAACGAAGTTCAACCTCTTTCAGCCCGTTTAGCGAAACACGATATTTCTCGTCCAGGTACACCCCACCACCCGGCCCACTTTCACTGTAGACAGGCACCCCGGCCACCGTCAGGGCGTTTATGTCACGCAGGACGGTCCGGCGCGAGACTTCCAGAGTTTCGGCCAACCGGGCCACAGTTAGCTTGCCCTGGTCCTGCAAAATTAACATTATTGATAATAATCGGTCGGCACGCATAATTTCTCCTATCTCTCTTTGTCTTTTCCCTCTATTATACAAACAATTAGTGACAGAAGGTGTCACTGTTATTTTGGTAGGATAGATTGTATTCACGGATAACCCGCCGCTCCAAAAAACCGGCAAAGAGAGAATGTGATAGGAGAAAACAGATGAGTATTCAACCTTTTGAGGCAAAGATTTCACTAGAGGTAATCGCTGACTTGAAAACCCGGCTGGCAAATACGCGCTGGCCGGACGAAATTTCCGGGACCGGTTGGGATTATGGCACCAACCTGGAATATCTCAAGGAATTGACCGCCTACTGGCAAAAAGATTTCGATTGGGCCGCCCAGGAAAAAGCCCTCAATACTTTCAGTCACTTCCGCGCTCACCTCAATAATTTTGGTCTTCACTTTATTCACGAACGGGGTAAAGGGCCAAACCCGCTGCCGCTGGTTCTGCTTCATGGTTGGCCTAGTTCGTTCTGGCAAATGCAAAAGATTATCCCGCTTCTGACCGACCCGGCCACCCACTTAGGGGAAGCGGCCGATAGCTTTGATGTGGTAGTTTTGTCGCTGCCCGGTTACGGGTTTTCCGACCGCCCTGGTCAACCGGGTATGAGCGTGGGTGGAATTGCTAAATTGCTTGCAAAGCTGATGACCGAAGAACTGGGTTACAACCAGTTTGGAGGGCGAGGTAGTGACCTGGGAGCGGGAGTCCTGCAACAATTGGGCCTCTCTCATAGTGAAAACCTGATCGGGCTGCATTCTTCTGGCACCAATACTTATATCAGCAATGTCCCCGATAACCTGAGTGAGGCCGAGCAGGAATTCGTGGCAAAGGCCCAACAATGGAGTTTTCAGGAAATGGGCTATGCAATGGAACAGTCCAGCAAACCTCAAACTCTGGCTTACGGCCTGAACGACTCCCCGGTTGGGCTGGCGGGCTGGCTGGTTGAAAAGTTCCGCCGTTGGAGTGATTGCGAGGGAGACCTTGAGAAACGCTTTAGTAAAGACGAACTGCTGACAAATCTGACAATTTACTGGGCCACCGAAACCATCAATTCCTCGATGCGCCTCTATTACGAGACGGTTCGTGACCCCGGTCAGGGGGGTCGGGTGGAAGTTAGCACCGGCATGTTGATGTCGTCCAAAGATATGTTCCCTACTCCCAGAGAATGGGCCGAGCGGTCTTATCAGGTAGACCGCTGGACCGAGATAGAGCGGGGCGGCCATTTCCTGGAATGGGAAGAACCAGAGTTGGTCGCGCAAGACCTGCGGACTTTCTTCCGCCCGCTTCGACTGTCGGACGGCTACAAATAGTCCTATTCCAGTTGTTGTAAAAAGCAGCCTCATCAAGGGCGAAGTTCTATTACCACAAGGTAAACAGGATCAGGATCAGTAGCAAGCTGTTCATAGAAGCTGGCCGACTCTCGGCCAACCATGCCCAAGTTTTTCACAGCATCCTACCTGTTTACCCATCCTGCCTTCAACGCCACCCTTGCCGTCAGCATTGATGCCTCGCCAGTTCTGATCTGGCCCTGGCTGGTGCAAATTGGTTACAAACGGGCCGGTTGGTACGGCTACAATTTCCTGGATAATGGCGGTATTCCCAGTTAGACTACGGGCGGCGGCGGGACGGGAACGGGCAACAAACCCGCTCCGTTAAAATCTGCTTCGGGTAAAACTTTGCTCAGGGCCAGCATTGCGGTGGAGGAAGTGCTGAGCGGGGCGTGGATCGGACTCCAGAACTCCAGCCGCGCTTTAAGCACTTCGGCACTGATCGCTTCGACAAATATTTGCGGTTCCGGGGCGATACTAACTTCGCTGCTACCCAGGTCGAGCAGCACAGTCTTGACCTTCTGGCACAATTCCTCGAAATCAAGTTCGGCGGCGGGCAAGCTAAAGCGCAGGGTCGTCTGACGCTGGCTGTAGGCGGTGCGGTTAGTGACCACTTCGGCAAACACGATGCTGTTTGGCACAAACACCTGCACCCCTTCGTCGGTGCGAATCGAGGTCGTGCGGATTTCGATATTTTCGATTTTGCCTTCAAATTCCTTGATCTTGATCCGGTCGCCAATGCTAAACGGCTGTTCCAGCAACAGGTAGACCCCCGACACAAAGTTTTTGAGGACGTCTTGCACCGAAAGGCTGATTGCCAGGCTCAGTAGGCCCAGGACAGTCAGGAAAGTTGAAAAGCCCTCGCGGGTGAAAATGCTCAGGATGGCTAGTATCCCGACCGTGATTGCTCCTACATAGGACAGGTTGCCCAGCAAAATAGGCAGATTTGTGTTACGACTGGTGCGCCCGGCCACGTGCCGGATTGTCCGCCGCACAAGCCGACCGATCACCAAAGCCAGCAGCAAAACCACCAGCGAAATCAGCACCCGGCCAAAGAAAGCTACCAGTTCGTTCTGATCAATCAGATTGACCGCTCGTTGCCACAAATTATCCAAAAACCCTGCTTCCTCCTCACAAAAAGAAGCTAAACAACCACCGAGAAAACCGATTTTCTCAGAGTTTGTCTAGCCCAACTCCACTATACTGACTGTTCCGAACTTTCCGATAGCTTTCTCAACGCATCTCAACTCAAGGTCTGGGCGGCGTCGGCGCGGGCGTGGCGACAACCACCGGCGGCGTACCCTGAGCCGTAGCGGTGCGGGCAGCCGAGGTAATAAAGGTTTGCACATCTATAATCTTAAAGGCCACCGAGAAATCCAGCCGCTTATCGGTGCAATCGGCCACAACCAGGCTATTGCTCGGACAATAAAGAAAATATTGCACCAGCAAGCGGTAAGTGCCGCTCACATCCCAACTTTTGCCCGCGTAAGGCCGGGTAGCTTTGCCATCGAACTTGAACGAAGCGTCCGCTTTGATCCCCGGCCCGATCTGAAGCGCATTCGACCCGGCGGGGCCGCAAAATGGATACCCGCCCGGTGCAATACTCTCCCAGTTGTTAAAATCAAATTCCTGGTCTTTGTTCTTGATGTCGGTGCCTAAAAACCGTTGCAGCACAATCCCATCGCACTGGCCGACGAAAAGTGATTTATCGCGGGTATTGTGAATTTGAAAGGTAATTTGCTCCTTTGGCAAACCCGGCACGTAATCCTTGATCCCAAATATCACCAGGTCGATCCCAAAATCGGAACCGGGCGGACGGCTGGGCGGCGGCGTGAAGCCGGTACTCGCCAGGGCCGTATCGAGGGCATTGCGCTGGGTAGTGCGCTCGACCTGAGCATCGGGCTTGCTAAAGAAAATCACTGCTAGAGCCGTCAGCACTATCAGGGCCAGCACTGCCAGCAGTTGCAGTTGCCAGGTGAAAAGCGAGCGGGCCGGTTCTCCCTCCGGTGGTTCCACCGGGCGACGCGCCGCTTTGCCCCGGTTGGTGTAAGTGGCTATCGGTACGCCTTTGGGCGGTTGGCTGGGCTTGCGGGCGGCAGGTTTTACACTGCTACTTTCCTGCCCCTTCCCCTGCGCCCCGGTCGAAGCCGAAAGAGGCGGCGAGGCCGGGGGTCGGGCTGGTTTTGGATTGGTCGGGCTGGGCGGTTTGGTTTCTTTCATAATTGCAACGGTTAATCCTGCTGGTCTGGTTTAGGCGGTTAGCTCTTTGACGACCTCGTTAATCAGACGGCCATCGGCCCGCCCTTTAAGTTCTTTAGAGGCCAAAGGCATAATTTTGCGAAATTCTTTGCCTTCGCGTTCGATCAGAAGAGCGATAGCGGCGGCAATCTCCTCGCGGCTCATTTGCTGCGGCAGATACGGTTCCATCACGGTCAGTTCAGCCCGTTCTTTATCGGCCAGGTCGGTACGCCCGCCCTTCTCGAAGGCTTCAATCGAGTCGCGGCGTTGCTTGATTTCTTTTTGCAGCACGCCGATCAGGTCGGTTTCGGTAATCTGGATACCGTGACCAGGATTCTTGGGGTCGTTACGGTCAACCTCGAAGCGTTGGATCGCGGCTCGCAACAGCCGGATTGTATCGAGCCGATTAGTTTCCTTGCTCCGCATCGCCGTTTTCATGTCTTCGGTCAACTGCTCTCTAAGGCCCATTGCGCGTGTCCTTTCTCATTCTTTCGCTCGTTCTTGTTCTTTGAACACATAATAATAAAACATATATTTTATTATTATGTGGAACTACTCAATTAGAGCTTATTATAGCACACGCCTTCAGGAGCCTGAACCACTCTAACACCCCCGCAAGGCGCAAGCAATGGGAGAGTTGCCCTATTTACCTGGCTAAAAAAGGCGACCAGCTACGCATGCTGATCGCCATTGTAAAGATGTAAGGTTAAAAAGTAAGTGGGCTTATTTTCCAAAAGAGAACGGCCTTACGGCCTTATGGCCGCATCATTCGGGCGGTTTCGCGGGCCAGTTCGTCCCCGCCTTGTAGGGCTTCGACTACGTTATGCTGATCCTGAGCCGAGCGGTTCTGGCTGAGCTTGAACTTACCTTCTAGGCGGGTAATCTCGATCTCGAAGCCTACGATAGCCGCCATCATCTTCTGCACATAGTCGTCGGCGAGTTCCTCGAACCGCCAGGGCTGCGAGAAACCATCTTCGTGCCGGTGAACCAGTCCGCCCATGAATTCGTGCAGCGTCGCGGCCTCGTCCATCCGGCGGGCCTGACCGTAAGCGTGAACGACCGCATAATTCCAGGTCGGCACACTCGGCACGACTTCGTACCAGGAAGGCGAGATATAGGCGTGTGGCCCCTGAAAGATCACCAGCACCTCGCCTTCGGTCAGGCTGCGCCACTGCGGGTTGGCTTTCGCCAGGTGCGTCCAAAGGGTTCCGAACTGCCCCGGTTCGGCCTGGAGCAAAAACGGCAGATGGCTGGCGACGGGCTTACCCTCGTGCTGGCTAACCAGCGTAGCAAAGTTGTACTCGGTCATCAGAGCGTGCAAGGAAGCCAGGTCGTCCTGCCGAAAAGAACTCGGTATGTACATTGCCGTTTCCGCTTACCCTTTCCGGCTTGCCAGGTCAGGGTCGGCATAAGAAGCCAACTTTTCTTCCAGCCGCGCCTTAACACCGGGCCATTCCCGGTCTAAAATACTAAAATAAACCGTGTCGCGGATATAGCCGCTAGGATAGATCATGTGGTTGCGCAGCACTCCTTCGCGCACGCCGCCGATCCGCTCGATAGCATTCTGGGAGATATAGTTGCGGTTATCGGTCTTTAGCTGCACCCGGATTGCGCCTTGCTCGTCGAAAGCGTGGCTTAAAAGCATGTACTTACATTCGGTATTGCGCGGCGTGCGCCAGTAAGCCCGGCCTAGCCAGGTCCAGCCGATTTCGAGGCTGCGGTTGGCCGGTTGAATTTCAAGATAGCTCGTACTGCCGATAGCCCGGCCACTGCTCAGGTCAATCGTCGCAAAAACAAGCCGACTGCCCGTAGCGGTTTCGTCCAACGCACCCTGAATAAAACTTTGCATCTCTACGAGGCTGCGCGGCTGCGAAGCCCGCACGTACCGCCAGATTTCCTCGGCCTGAGCCGCTTCCAGCAGGTCGGCGGCGTGGTCGAGCGTGAGCGGTTCGAGCCGCACGTGCCGACCCTGCAAAACCAGCGGTTCTATTTTCAAGGCAAAATCCTTTCTACACTACTAACGAGATTAGCTTGCCGCTAATAATCGAACCTAGCTTGCCGCCAACAACTCCGAGGTCAGGGTACAGGCCGGGTCAAACTCCCGTAAATATTGCATAAGCTCCTGGCCTGCCGCCTGCAACGTTTCTAAAGGGTAAGGGGCCAGGCGGTGGAGTACGAAGTAAGCCGACTGCGTTTCTTCGGTCAGGCGAGTACGATAGCACTGCCGCCAGTTCCACATCCGGCAGGTTACACCTGTAGACTCGGCCCACACTATTTCGCCCGGATTAGGATAAGTAACAACCGGGTTTCCTTCCTGCAAAGTATCGAACGGTTCCTGGCCGTGGGCCGGAGCCAGAACTAAATCACTGGTCAGCCGCGCCCAATCCTCGCCTCCCACCGGCAAAACGTAGCGCACGCTTACGGCATTGTACAGGTCTACCACCCGGTTGATGGCCGGTAAAGCGGCTCCGCGCAAAGTACGACTGAGCAAAGCTTCCACCGAGCAAGGGTATTTGCTGGGTTTGGCTCCAAAACTTTTATATGCCTCTCGCCAGGTGGCAATATGCGGATGTTCGGCGGGTTTGCTCTCGCCAAAGGTCTGTCGAGCCTGGGCCTCGGCCTGGCCCAAAATTTCCAGGCTGTGTTCGTCGCTCTGCCCGTTCCGCAACCCTTCGGCGTAAATTATCAGGGCGCGATAGTCGGGGTATTTCTCACCTATGGCCGGACCAAGCTTCAAGCGGTAGTTCATAACTGCATCTCGTAAGGATAATCCATCTGGCGTTGAATCTGCTGTTTAATTTCGCGGCCCGCCAGTTTTTCAACCAGGTACAACCCCAGGTCAAGGCCGGAAGTGACCCCTCGTGCCGTAATTACATCGCCGTCGTCCACTACCCGTTTGTCCAGCACCTCAGCGCAGTATGGAGCTAAATCGGCCTGGGCATCCCGATGAGAAGTGGCGCGTTTGCCTTCCAAAAAGCCCGCCGCGCCCAGCAAGAGCGACCCGCTACACACCGAGACTTTCAAGGGACAACCGGCGGCTGTTTGCAGCCAACTCATAAAGCTCGCCTCGCTCTGCAATTCGCGTGTGCCGTATCCGCCCGGCACAACCAGCAGGTCGTAGCCTTCCAGAGGGTGGCCTACTTTAGCCGGAACGAAACCTAACCCCCGGTCGTCCTGGACTTGCTCGGTATAAGCGCAAACGTCCCACTCTAAATCGGGCCAGAAGCCCATCGAGCGAAGGCGCGTAAGCGGGTCGTAAATGCCAATAAAATCCAGAGCCGTCATTTTATTGAATATCACGAAAGCAATTCGCATCAGCTGTTCCTCGCTACATTGTATTTAATAACAATCTTGACAAAGACCCTATCAGGTGCTAAAACTATGATAACAAACATATACAATCTGTCAAGAGGGCCGGAGGACAATTTTGGAATTTGATAACATTCGGTTGGATAAAACGGCTAACGAACCACTCTACCGGCAACTGGCTGAAAACATCAAAGCGGCGGTGCGGCGGGGCGACCTGCGCGAGGGTGAGCGTCTGCCGCCGATCCGAGCCTGGAAAGAGAGCCTGGGAGTCAGTTCGGTCACAGCGACCCAGGCTTACGAAGTTTTGAAGGAAGAAGGTTTTACCAGTGGGCAAGTCGGGCGCGGTACTTTCGTGCGCCTGCCCCCGGCGGCGGAAGCCGTCCAAACGGTAGCAACCCTGACGGCCCTGCGCGAGACAATCGGGAATTACAGCCCGGAGCGGCCCGAAACCGGCCCGGTGCTGCCCGATTATTTACGAGCAAGCCGGAGCGTCCAGGTACAACGTTATCTCGAAACGGCCCTGGCTCGCTACCGGGCTAACCCTTCCCGGCCCGACGATTTCCTGGTGATGACCAGCGGCAGCCCGGCCCCCGAATTGTTCGCAGTCCGACGCTGGAAGAGCGCGATGGCGCATGCCGGCGAAAGCTTCGAGACGGGTGCGGGCGCATTCCAGCTACAGTACGGTTCGCCTCTGGGCGACCACGAAACACGGGTCTGGCTGGCCGAATACCTGCGGCGGTTCGGCCTGCACCCCGGTGCCGATGAGATACTTCTTACCACGGGTAGCCAGCAAGCCCTCGACCTGCTCAGCCGGACTTTTATGGGGCCGGGCGACACCGTGCTAATGGAAAGTCCGACCTACATCTCGGCTCTGGAGATTTTCGAGGGACGCGGCATCTCCTGGCTGCCCCTGCCTCTGGATGAAGCCGGGCTTGACCTCGATAGCCTGGAACGCACCCTCCAACGCCACAAACCGCGCCTGCTCTACACCGTCCCGACCTCCCAAAGCCCGACCGGGCTGACTTTGAGCCTCGAACGCCGCTCCCGCCTGCTGGAATTGGCCCGCCGCTACGATTTCTTCATCCTGGAAGACGATACCTGCAACGAGTTTTACTACCCTGCCGCCCGCAGTCTGCCCGCTCTCGCCAGTTTCGACCCGCAGGGCCGGGTAATTTACCTCAAAAGCTTTAGCAAGCTGATCTTTCCGGCCCTGCGCTTCGGGGCAATCGTGGCCTCCGGCCCAATTCTGGATAAACTGGCCGAAGCCAAAGGCATCTTCGACCGCAGCACGTCGCTGCCCCTGACCCGAAGCGTTCTTAAATTCGCGTCGCATCCGGCTTTCGAGCGTGAACTGGCCCTTGCCCGCGAAGTCTACGCCGAGCGACAGGCCACACTCCTGGCTGCGCTGGCCGAAAGATTGGGGCCGGAGGGCTGCTTATGGACGCGCTGCGAAGGCGGCTTTAGCCTGCTGCTGACTTTGCCGCCGGGGATACGGGCCGACGAATTTCACGCCCAGGCCGCCGGGGAAGGAGTCGCCGTACTGCCCGCCGCCGTGCTTTACCCTGTGCCGTCGCACGCCGCCGAAAACACGCTGCGGGTCAGCTTTGGCGACAACACGCCCGCCTCCCTGCGCGAAGGTGTCGAACGCCTGGGCCGCGCCCTCCGCACTCTCGGCCAGCGCAGCCCGCGCTCCGCTTCCGGCCCCGGTTTCGTCGCCGCCGTTTAGAACTCGGCTAAGCCCCAGTTCATACAGGGTTTATTAACCTTGCATTTGGGCTGTAGGGGTTAATAATCCTTCATGCACATTTGCAAAAACGGGAAGATAGCTCTACATAAGCGCAAAAAACTATTGACGAACCCTTGTTCTTTGCGTATAATTGTTCTATCGCTTATTTGTTTTACTGCCCGCAATATGGCCGGGCAGCGACGAACAGAACAGTAAAATAAAGAGACTAACCGGAGTATTTATGACCACAGCATCGGTTCCTAAAAAAACTTCCGCCCGGCCCGGCCAGGTAATAGTAGACCCTGCCAACAGTGCCAGTAGTGTTGAAAGTATCGTTAGCAAGGTGAAGGCTATTGAACCCGTCCAGAGTCAGGGTCGCCGCAAGGCTACCGGCAGAAGCGTCGAGCTGGTGGCCGGGGCCAGGTTAAACGAACGCTCCACATCGGGAACCGTAACCCCCGCCCGTGGCCGTTCAGGAGGAAGACGTAAAATGCACCAACTTTCTAAGAAACAGCAGGACATATTGTCCTTTATCGAGCTGTACATTGACGAGAACAACTGGCCGCCAACTGTGCGCGAAATCCAGATGGCCCTTAAAATTAGCTCGACCTCGGTTGTAGACTACAACCTGGATGCCCTCGAAACAAAAGGCGAGATTACTCGCAAGAGTGGCAAGTCGCGGGCTATCGAGTTGAGCAAACGGCCCCGTCGCACCCAGGGCGAGTTCGTCCCTGTACTTGGCATTATCGCTGCCGGTATTCCCATCCCGGATCGCAAAGATGCCGACCCGTCCGACCAGCTTGAGATTCCTTCGTACATGCTGCGAGGACGGCCCGGCCCGGACGTGTTTGCTTTGCGGGTCAAAGGCGAATCTATGATTGACGCCTTGATCGCCGATGGCGACATTGTGCTGATCCGCAGTGCCGAAACCGCCGAAACCGGCGAAACCGTGGCGGTCTGGCTGGAAGCTGAGGAAGAAACGACCCTCAAGCAGTGGTATCCCGAACCGCAGCATGGGCGGGTACGGCTGCAACCGGCCAACAGCACCATGAAGCCGATCTACACGCCCATGGATAACGCCCGCGTCAAAGGCAAGCTGGTCGGTGTCATTCGCAGCATGATCTAAGGCTTCCGGTAGCTTTCTTTTCCTCCTGAATTGCCTGAAACTGGCCGACCCGGTACGCGCGGGTCGGCACATCCTTCGCGTTACTTCGAGTTGTTTGCTTTAGTTTAAGCAAATCATCTTTTGGAAAACACTTTTTTCTGAGCCAAACGAAACACAGCGAACATTTGTACCATTTATGGCATGGTTCTTGCGAAAAGGGTTAACGAGGCCGGGTGGTATTCCACCGCTTCGCAGTACATGGGTAAGGTAATTTCCAAATCTAAATGAAAATCAGCCCCGGCCCTCAGAGCGGCGCGGGAGAAATAAACAGGGTAGCTGTATGGATCGCAAGTGGGGAAACCAAACCAGAAAGAGCGGGCGCAAAGGCGAACGGGCCGATGCTGCCGCCCAGACCGAGCAAGAACAGACTTTTCGGGAGGCCGACGAAGGTATCTGGGATTTTAAACGAACCAGTGCGGCCCAGGACGAAGCCCGCTTTGCCTTCAACCGCCGGATCGAAGAAGTCAGCAGTTACCGGGTAGTCGGCCAGACTCCGGCCAGAGGCTCCTTCTCGCGCCCGGCTACCGGGCCTTCCTACGGCTACACCAACGCGAACCAGGCCCGGCCTAATCGCTTCAATGCCGGAGTCAAAATGGTCGCGGGCGACCTCGGCCCGGCCCCCTGGGAAGATTGGCAGTCGGTTAGCTACCTTAAAATGCCGGTAATGGGCGAAGTCGCCGCCGGTCGGTACGACGTAACCGTGGCCTATCACGAACCGGGCGAAGGAGCCGATGCCGATTTCGTGCTGGTAAACTCCGCCGAAGTCAAGATCAGCCGCAGCACTTTTGCCCTGCGTGTGCGCGGCTCGTCCATGATTGATAACGAAATCGAGAACGGCGACATTATCATCGTTCAGGCCCAGGATTGGGCCGACGACGGCGATTTTGTAATAGCTTGCCTGACCGACTCCAGCGATACCGCCGGGTTTGTCACCCTCAAACGGTTCTACCGCCATCGCCAGGCCGACCGCATCGTGCTACAACCGGCCAACCAGAGCCTTAGCCCGATCCACATCCTGCCCCGTAAAGGCGACGCCAACAGCGAAGACCTTGACGGCGTGAAAATCCAGGGCCGGGTGACAGCCGTTATCAAGACAGGCGGACTGTAAAAGAACCATAACAAAAAAGCCATCAGCCAGACGCAATCCGCCTGGCTGATGGCTTTTTTCGTAGGCGAATCTTAAACTGCAAAGACCTGCTTTACAGTCCGGGTGCGGGTGAAGACCACCCGGTCATGGGCCGCGATATTTCGTATAAGGGAAGACCGGGTGCTAATCATGACTGCCCGGTCTTCATTTCTATAAATCAAACCTGCTCACTTCACCGTCGGCCAGGAGGGTCTTAAACCAGCACCCGGTAAAGCCTGACCCACTCCGCCAGCGTCACCGACTCGGCCCGGCGCGTGCCGTCCAGCCCAGCGGCGGACAGGGCCGTTTGCACCTGGCTTTTGTCCAGCGCGGGCAGCCCGGCGGTCAGCGAATTTGCCAGTTGCTTACGCTTCTGGCCGAACCCGGCCCGCACGATCTCGAAAAAACGGCCCTCCTCCACCCCTTCAAAAGGCTGCTCGTCGGCGGGAAAGACTTCGATCAGCAAGATTGCTGAATCCACCTTTGGGGCCGGGAAGAACGCCCCCGCCGGAACGTAACTCCAGATGCGGGGCCGACCATAGAACTGCACGCTGACCGCCAGCAAGCTCATTTCGGGCGGAACCGCCACGATGCGCTGGGCAACTTCTTTTTGCACCATCAGCACGACCCGTTGCGGGCGATGGTCGCTTTCGAGGAAATGACGCAGGATTGCCGAGGTGATGTAATAAGGAATATTGGCGACAAGCTTGTAAGGGCCGGGTTCGAGGTCGGCAGGGCTGAAATTCAAAGCGTCGCCTTCGACCAGCCGAGAGCCAGGATAGGGAGCCAGAGCTTTGCGCAAGTAGGGATACAACCGCCGATCAAGCTCCACCGCCGTCAGCCGCCGCACCAGGGGAGCCAGGCGCAAAGGACGCTCCGGGGGGGGGGGCCCCGGGGCGACGCCAGCGGGGGCCGGCCCGCCCGCCCCGGCCGCAAGCCGACTGGCGGGCTGCATCGGGACCACCACCCCAGACTGCA
>JBBRBE010000057.1:0-33110 GCA_038206175.1 Chloroflexia bacterium | reverse complement strand
CGATGAACTGGATAATCTGGGCCTGACTCATCCTGGCTGCAATGGCGAAAAAGGCCGTCACTGGGATGCTCCCCGCCGTCACGCCACCCCCGACCGCAGCCAGGCTTACCAGGATATTGTCGAGCGGTTGCGAGAGCGGCGACGATTGCGCTGGCGCGATCCCGAAAGTTACGTGGCGTGAGGCAGTCGCTGCTGACTGAGCTATAGATCAAATACCGCTAAAAAATCACCCTCACCCTCACCCTTGCTCTCGGCCTCATTCGGTGAAAGCCGAAACAACTGAGGCAACAGCCTACGATGACCCGGCCCACTCAAACTTTCTCCTTCGGGGTCGGGCGGCAGCACGCTCTTAAAAGGCTGCCCGACCGCTTGAAGGCTCGATAAGCCGGTTAATCTTTCCATAGCTTCACTCCAATAAACAATCAGCCCGGCAGCGTTGATCATTGCCACAGCTTTATGGTTGTCTCTAGTCAGTAGATCGAGGTACGACAGCAAGCCTTTAACTTGCTGCTGCTGGCGGGCGACTGCTTTTTGTTGTTCTTGCAGGGTGTGTTTGTAGGTAAGGAGTTCGGCCAGGTAGACGGCGAAGGTAGTCAGGATATTGATTTCGCTCGGAAAAAAGCTGCGGCGTTGACTGGCAAAAACCTGCACCGTGCCAAGCTTTTCCGACCCGGCCAGCAGTGGCACGCATAGCCCCTGACCCTGGCTCACTTCCGGCAGCAGCAACTCACTTTCGGCCATATCGAATACGACCGGCACAAGGTTAGCCAGGGCGCGTCCGCTTACTCCGTCCAGGCCGACCGTAATTTTGCTGGTGAGAAGCCAGCGCGGAATACCAAACGAAGAAGAAAGCGACAGGCGTCGCCGGTTTTCGTTGAAAGTGAATACCCCGCCCATTTCGACTTGCAGCAGCAGCACAATCTGCCGCAGGGCTGCTTCGATGCTCAATCCTTCGCGGGAGCAAACCTGACAGGCGGGCGTCGAAGGCAGAAAAAATAAAGAGTCTGAGGCGGAGACCGGGGAAGAGTTAGCCGGGGAGGTAGCCGCCAGGTAGCCCGTCAGGTCTTCGTAGCGGTAGCGGCGATGTCCGCCAGGAGTACGGGCGGGCCGGATAAGTTGTCGCTCCTCGGCCTCCAACAGGGTCATTCGGCTCAGGCCGAGGTACTGGCAGGCTTCTTTAATCGTCAGGTATTTCGGATGCTCCCGCAAGGCTTTTTCTTTTAGCACAGGCACCTTTGCCGCTTCCCTTCTACTACATGGTAGATTTAACCTGGCTTTATCATAAAGCAAAACCTTTTGTTCATCAAAGAAATCCGTTGTAAACGAGCCAAACTGTCTAAAATCGTCTAAAAACGATTTGACGAATAAATTTTCCATTCTAAAATAGCGGTATCCAATTATGTTATGGTCGCCCAATCACGCATTCTCGTTCCACCACTTCGTACTACCTTATAATGAATCGTCGCCAATAATGGAATAGCAATTTTGCTCTATCTCATCGAGGAGGAGAACAATGCCCCAGGATACGCGCACCCCTGAAGCAAAAGCACCTGATTTCGAGCTACCTACCGCACCCAACCCCGCCCCGGCCTCTACACCTGAAGAAGAACCGGCTATCTTAGAAGAACTGATAATCGAAGAAGTTGATATAGACGGGATGTGCGGCGTTTACTAGCGTCGGAGTTCGGCTATGAGCGGCTTGGAGGGCAAAGTAGCTCTTGTTACGGGTGCTGCCAGGGGGCAGGGCCGGTCGCATTGTCTTGCCCTGGCCGAAAGAGGCGTTAGGATTGCCGCCCTCGATATTGCGGCAGATTTGCCCTACCCCCATTACGCCCTGAGCCGTCCCGAAGACCTCGAATGTACCTGCGAACTGGTGCGGGCCAGAGGCCAGGCGGCCCTGGCTCTGCAAGCGAATGTGTGTGACGCGGCGGCAGTCGCGGCGGCAGTCGCGCAGACCGTAGCCGAGTTCGGTCAGATTGATATTTTGCTCAATAACGCCGGGATCGGCGGGGTCGCTCCTTTCTGGCAATTGAGCGAGGAGCAGTGGGACGCGGTGATAAATGTCAATTTGAAAGGGCCGTGGCTCGTCTCGAAATACGTTACGCCTCACATGATCGGACGGAAATCAGGCAAAATCGTCAATACCGGGTCGGTGTCGGGCTTGCGCGGCTGGCAAAACCTGGCTCACTACAGCGCAGCCAAACATGGGCTGGTCGGCCTGACCCGCACAATGGCTATTGAACTGGCCCCTTACCGGATTAACGTTAACTGCGTGCTGCCCGGTTCGGTCAACTCGCCCATGCTGGCAGGTATGGCCGAAGAACTCGGCCTGACGCCTTCGGATATTCACGCCACTTTCGTACCGAACCACCTGATCCCGGAAATCATCGAGGTGCAGGACGTGACCAACGCGGTCCTCTACCTTGTCAGCGACGAAGCCCGCTACGTTACCGGCCACGCCCTGGCGGTAGACGCCGGGTGGCTGACGAAATAAAGGACGGCGGGTGAAGGACAGCGGGTGAAAAATGACGGATGAAGGCAAAAATGCAGGATGAACGAAAGCCGGGAGCCGATTACTCGGTACAGAAGGCGGCGTCCTGGTCAGGCGGTTCACCCGCGGCCTTGCGGCTTGGCGGGAAGGTTGCCCTCATCACAGGGGCGGCGCGAGGGCAGGGGCGCAGCCACGCGGTCTGCTTTGCCGCAGAAGGTGCGGACATCGTGATCGCCGACATCTGCCACGATATAGCGGGCGTTCCTTACAGGCTGGGGACGAAAGCTGAGCTTGAGGAAACCGCCCAGGCCGTGACGAAATTAGGGCGGCGGGTGCTGGCTCTGTCCTGCGATGTGCGGAGCGAAGAAGAAGTCGCGCAGTTGGTGAAATCGGCCCTGGCCGAGTTCGGCGGGGTGGACATACTGGTCAATAATGCGGCCATTGGCGGGCCGATAGGGACGACCTGGGAACTGACCGAAGCAGCCTGGCGAGAAATGCTCGATATTAACCTGATGGGAGTCTGGCGAGGTTGCAAGGCTCTCGCGCCGCACCTGATCGAACGGCAGCGCGGTCGGATTATCAACATTTCTTCGGCGGCGGGCCTCAAAGGAATCGGCCTGATGTCGCATTATGCCGCCGCCAAGCACGGTGTGATCGGTCTGACTCGTTCGCTGGCGATTGAACTGGCTCCCCATCACGTCACGGTCAACGCGGTCTGTCCCGGTTCGGTGGATACGCCGCTCCTGCGGGCCGAAGGTGAGCTTTATGGCATGGGCTGGGAGCAGGCTAAAGCGACTTTTGCCAGCTATCATCTGCTGGAAGGGTTGCTAGAGCCACGCGATATTTCCGAAGCTTGCCTGTGGCTGGCAAGCGAGGCGGGCCGCTTCGTTACCGGCCTGGCCTTGCCGGTGGACGCCGGGTTTTTGCAAAAGTAAGACTGCTTTGCTTACAGACCTTATTGGCCGGATTATACACTGAGGATTTATTTTATTCAGCGACAGAATTGTTAGGTGTTAGAGGAACGTAGGAGAGCTTAAAAGTGGACTTAGACCTGGCGCGACCCTACCGGCTAACTCCCGGCGTGAGCATTCGACCCGAAAAGTTCGGAGCTTTGCTCTATAGCTACCACAAACGGCAGCTTTATTTTCTGTACAACCGGCCTCTGGTAGCCTTCATGGAAAATCTGGACGGTAGCCAAACCCTCGGCGCAGCCCTGGACGGTTTTTTGACCCGGCAAGGACTGGCGGCGGCTAACAAGCCGGTGTTTGTCCGCGCTCTGACGAAATTAAAGGCAATGGAGGTACTCAGTG
The DNA here is from genome assembly GCA_038206175.1 of Chloroflexia bacterium. GTDB lineage: Bacteria > Chloroflexota > Chloroflexia > Chloroheliales > Chloroheliaceae > 54-19. The sequence continues at coordinate 29,309 of JBBRBE010000057.1, read as the reverse complement.
AGCTATGAATTGTTCCGTAAAGGACTCGACGCGCCGATTTGCCTGACCTGGGAATTAACCTACGGCTGCAATCTGCGTTGCTTGCACTGCCTGTCGTCTAGCGGCCAGAGTCGGGCCGACGAACTGACCACCGCCGAGGCTAAAGCCCTGCTGGACGAGTTCGCCGCGATGAAGGTTTTTTATATTAATGTCGGCGGCGGCGAACCGATGAGCCGCCCGGATTTCTTCGAGTTGATGGAATACTCGGTCGAACACGGCATCGGAGTCAAGTTTAGCACCAACGGAACGCTGATAGACCGCAAAGCGGCGGATTGGATCAGTCGCACCGATTACCTGGATGTGCAGATCAGCCTGGACGGAGCGACGGCGGCGATCAATGACCCGATTCGCGGAACCGGCAGTTACTTACGGGCGCGGCGGGCGATGGATTTACTGGCGGCCCGCAACTTTAACTTCAAAATCAACGTAGTCGTGACACGGCAGAACTTCGGGCAACTCGATACGCTGTACGAAATGGCTCAGGGCTACGGCGCACAGTTGCGGGTGACACGCCTCCGCCCTAGCGGTCGCGGCAAAGACATCTGGGCCGAAATGCACCCGACCCAGGCTCAGAACAAGGCTCTTTATTTCTGGCTCAAAGCTCATTCCGATGTCGTTACGGGCGACTCGTTCTTTCATCTGTCGGCTCTCGGCTCGGCTCTGGATGGGTTAAATATGTGCGGGGCCGGGCGAATCGTCTGTCTGGTTGACCCGGTGGGCGATGTCTACACCTGTCCCTTCCTGATCGCCGATGATTTCAAGGCTGGGAACGTGCGGACGGACGGTGGCTTCGAGAGCGTCTGGAAATCGGCCCCCCTCTTTCAGTACGTGCGCGATTACGAAGCGGGCGGTCAGTGTAAAAGCTGTAAATCCTGGGGCAGTTGCCATAGCGGGTGTATGGCGGTCAAATATTTTACCGATACGCCCCTGGACAGCCCCGACCCGGAATGTATCTACATTCCCGAAAGCTCCAACCGACGGGTGATCCAGTTGCTTCAGGTTTAGATAGAGCGGAACTAGAAAGTAAAGATCGTGCCAAGTATTCTGGAACCGTTAAAATTAAGAGCTAAAACCGCCCCTGGTCGGGTCTTGTTCGGGCCGCACTGCACCAATTTTGCCACGGACAACCTGCCCAACGAGCGGCACGCCGATTATTACGCTCGACGGGCGAGAGGCGGTGCGGGCCTGATCGTGATGGAGGAAGCCAGCGTTCACCTGTCGGACTGGCCCTACGAGAAAGCTCTCAAGGGCTATGACGAACGAATCGTGCCGCGCTACCGACAAGTGGCCGAGGCGGTGCAGGCGCAGGGTGCTTTGCTGCTGGCCGGATTGGGTCATAACGGGATGCAAGCCAGTGGGCATGTGAGCAAGCACGTCACCTGGGCCGCCTCGGCTATTCCCAACCCGGCCACAATGGAAATGCCAAAGGTGATGGAACGGCGCGACCTGGAAGCTTTGCTCGAAGGCTTCCGGCGGGCGGCTTCCTTCGCGGCTCAGGCTGGTCTCGACGGCGTGGAACTAAACGCCGGGCAATACTCACTTTTGCGGCAATTTCTGTCCGGCCTGACCAACTTGCGGCAGGACGAGTACGGCGGTTCACTCGAAAACCGGCTTCGGCTGACCCGGCAAGTTATTTCCGCCGTCCGAGAAGCGGTCGGGCCAGAGCGGGTGGTAGGTTTGCGGTTGTCCTGCGACGAGTACGCCCCGTGGGCCGGGATCCAGCCCGCAGATAGCCTTGAAATCGCTCAGGCGTTGACGGCCAGTGGTGAAGTTGATTATCTTGTAGTCACTACCGGCTCGATATACAGCATTCATGCCACGAGTCCGGCCATGCATACACCGGTCGGACATGCGGACGAACTGGCGGCCCAGATACAGGCGGTTGTGGGCGCAGTGCCGGTGCTGGGAAGCGATAACGGCGTGCTGGCCCGCGATGCCGACGCTGTTTTAGCTCAGTACAACCTGGCGGGCCTCGATATGACCCGCGCCCTGATCGCCGACCCCGACCTGGCTCTGAAACTGCGGGAGGGCCAGGCCGACCGCGTGCGCCCTTGCATTCGCTGCAACCAGGATTGTGTGGTGCGTAGCCCCTTTAACCAGCTCGTTTCGTGCATCCACAACCCCGAAGCCGGACACGAAAGCGAGTTTCCGGCCCTCGAAAAGGTCGCTCGGCCCCGCCGAGTGCTGGTGGTCGGGGCTGGCCCGGCAGGGCTGGAAGCCGCCCGCGTCGCGGCCCTGCGCGGTCATCAAGTCGTGGTCTACGAACGCGAGAGCGTGGCGGGCGGGGCCGCAAGGTTGGCCTCCCTTGCGCCGACCCGGACGGAAATGAGCGGTGTAATTGACTGGCGGCTGGCCGAATTAGCCCGGCTAGGCGTGCCAATCGAACTTAACAGCCCTGTCACGCCGGAAGTAATCGAGCGTCTGGAACCGGAAGTAGTGCTGGTGGCGACCGGTGGCAAACCCCGGCCTTCGCCGATTCTCGGTGCGGATTTGCCGCACGTTATCGGAACGCGCCAGGTGCTGGACGGGGCTACGCCGGGAACAGGCCGGGTGCTGGTGATTGACAGCGAGGGCTATCAGGCCGCGATCAACGCTGCCGAATATCTGGCTGCCCGCGGTCGTTCGGTCGAGATCGTCACGGAAGACAATTTTGTTTCGATGGGCCTGGGAGCTTTGCAAGAACTTGGTCCCTGGTTTAGCCGGGCCGCCACCGCCGGGATTACGCTCAGCCCGATGACAGTCGTAACCGCGATTGAGCCAGACGCGGTGCGGGTGCGCTCGCGCTTCGCCCCCGATACCGAACATCGCCTTGAAGGGGTAGATGCGGTGGTGATGGTCAATTACGACCTGCCCGAAGAAACTTTTTACCAGGAATTAAAAGCCCGGCCCGGCCTGACGGTTTACCGGCTTGGCGATGCCGTCGCACCCCGCCGCATCACTCAGGCCATTCTGGAAGGTCAGCGAGTGGGCCGCAGCCTTTAAACAGATTTTGCTTTGAATAGATTTAGCTTTAACCGAATTTTGGATAGATTGGGATTTTCACTTCATGTACAGCAGTCAGTTTAAGTATTTGTTCAGTCCCTTAAAAATAGGCTCGATGACCGTCCCGAACCGGGTGTTATTCTCGGCCCACCTGACTAATCTGGCTGAAAATAATTTGCCCAGCGACCGCCTGACGGCTTACTATGCCGAGCGGGCGCGAGGTGGTTGCGGCCTGATCATCACCGAAGAGCAATCGGTGCATCCGACCGACCACGCCTACGAAAAGCTAATCCACGCCTTCGACGAGCGAGTAATTCCGTACTACCGCAAGATGACCGGGGCGGTGCATGGCTACGGCTCAAAAATCCTGGCCCAGATCAACCATAACGGCGGGCAAGCTTCCAGCGTTTACTCGCGGTTGCCGGTCTGGGCGCCTTCGCCAATCCCCGACCCGATGTTCCGAGAAGTGCCAAAGGAGATCGAACTCTCTGAAATTCGTGAAGTAATCGAAGGGTACGCCCGCGTCGCCCGCTACTTGAAAGAGGGTGGCTTCGACGGAGCCGAATTACAGGCGTCGCATAGTTCGATCTTGCGACAATTTCTTTCGCCGCACGCTAACCGCCGCAGCGATGCTTACGGCGGCTCGGTCGAAAAACGCTTGCGGCTGGTAATCGAGATTATTGAAGCGATTAGGGCCGAAGTCGGGCGTGATTTTGTAATGGGCATCCGTCTCTGCGGCGATGAACTGATTGACGGCGGCGTGACGATCCGCGAAACGATCCAGACTGCCCGGTTGCTCGACCAGCATGGCATGCTGGATTATTTCAACACCAGCATCGGCACAGCCACGCACACCCTTTTTATGGTCGAAGGTTCGATGCACATTCCGCCGGGCTACCAGCTTTTTGTAGCCAGTGCTTTGCGCCAGATTACCGAGTTGCCGGTCTTCGGGGTCGGGCGGATCAAAGACCCCCTGCAAGCCGAGCAAATTCTAGCCGACGGCCATGCCGATATGATCGGGATGGTGCGCGAACAAATCGCCGAACCGTTCTTTGCCGAGAAAGCACGGGCGGGCCGAGTCGAGAACATCCGGCTATGCATTTCCTGCAACCAGGAGTGCATCGGGCGGGCCGGGCTGAACCTTGAAATCGGCTGCATCGAAAATCCGGCCACCGGCCACGAACTAGAGCTAGGGCGAGGCACGCTGCCGCTTACCCGCCGGGCCAGGAAAGTTGTAATTGTGGGGGCTGGCCCTGCCGGACTGGAATGTGCTAAAGTCGCCGCCCAGCGCGGCCACCAGGTAGTCGTACTGGAAAAAGAAGCCGAACCGGGCGGGCAGGTACGATTGGCCGTGCGTGTACCCAACCGGGCCGAATACGGCGACATCATTCGTAACCTCTTGCACGAAGTAAGTCAGTTGCCTATCGAAATACGCACGGGCTGTAAGGCGGACGCCGCGACTGTGCTGGCTGAAAAGCCGGATGCAGTAGTGATCTGTACCGGCATGGCTCCCCAACGGCCCGCCCTCAGTGGCGCAGACCAGTCGCACGTTCTGACGGTCTGGGATTTGTTGGAAGGGCGCGGGCCGGAAAAGGTCGAGCGGGCCGCCGTGATCGATCAGGTCGGCTTTCACCAGGCCACCAGCGCAGTCGAATGGTTAGCCAGTCGGGGCGCGAAAGTAGATGTCCTGACGCCCGCGCTGTATGCCGGACAGGATTTAGGTCTGACGCTCGATCTGGAAAACTGGTATCGCCGCGCCCTGGCCCTGGGCGTAACGGTCATTCCCAACGTTTCACCGCTCGGTTTCAAGGGCCACCAGGTCGAGGCAATCGGTAATTACTCCGGCCAGATGTTAAATTTTGGCCCTTACGACCTGATTGTAGTGGCGAATCACGGGCGGGCTTGCGACGAATTGTATTTCGAGTTGCTGGACAAAGTTCCGGCGGTCTACCGGGCCGGGGACGCTCTCGCGCCGCGCCGGGCCAGCCACGCCATCAACGAAGGCCATCTGATCGGACGCGAACTGTAGTAGAGCAAGCTTTGTAGGACGCGATCTGTCGAACGAAAACTATAGGACGAAATTTTGAGAGAAATTCTTTGCTGGGTGGAAATTGAAAACGACGGCACGCCGACCGGGGCTTCCCTGGAGACGCTGGAAGAAGCGGCCCAGATAGCCGCCGCCTGGGGCGGGCGCGTAGTGGCCCTGGTCTTGCGCGGCGCGGCCCTTACCGACGACCTGGAAGAACGCCTGGCGGTCGGGTTGGGCGGACGAGGGGCCACTCAGGTTTTGGTCGCGACCCATCCTCACCTGGCAACTTATTCAACCGAAGGCTGGTGTCATACGCTGGCCTGGCTCTTGCGCGATAGCTCTTTCGGGCTGTGCGTAGGGCCAAATAGCCCAAACGGAGCCGATTTTATGCCGCGCCTGGCCGCTCGGCTGGATGCTCCTCTTTTAACCGATTGCCTTGCGCTGGCTCCCACTGAGGGAGGTGGTTTGCGCCTGACCTGCCCGGCCTATGGCAACCGCCTGCACTTGCTTTACGAAGTCGAGGCGGCAAGTATGAGGGCCAGTCGCCCACTGCTGGCAACTTTGCGGCCCGGTGTGCGAGGTCTGGCCGGACAAGCTACACAAGGACAGGCCAGTGTGCAGCTTCTCAACTTAGACGGCCTGGATTTAGATTTTTCAGGCACTCGGTCGCTGGGCGTTCTACCGCCCGACCCGCGCACGGTAGATATTGTCGAGGCGGAACGCATCGTAGCGGTCGGGCTGGGCTTGCCGCTCGAAACCGGCGTGCGGTTGGCAAGCGACCTGGCCGGATGCCTGGGCGCGGCAGTCGGGGGAACCAGGCCGGTGGTGGACAAAGGCTGGTTGCCTTTCTCCCGCCAGATCGGAACAACCGGGCGGTCGGTTGCGCCTCGGCTGTATGTAGCCCTGGGTATATCCGGGGCGGGCCAGCATACTGGCGGCTTGCGCGGCGCACGCCTGATCGTCAGCATCAACCGCGACCGCAGCGCACCCATGATGGCTCTCTCCGATCTGGCAATCGTGGGCGATGCCGCCGAGATCGTGCCGCTTTTGATAAACAAACTGACCGCCCGGCCCCAGGTCGAGCCGACGGAAAGAAAGCTGGTCGGGAATGTCGCGTGACGGGTTTGATCTGATCGTGGTTGGGGCTGGCCCGGCGGGAAGTGCTGCCGCCCTGGTCGCGGCGCGGGCCGGTCTGAAAGTTGTGTTGCTCGAACGCGGCGAGTTTCCCGGCAGCAAAAATTGTTCGGGCGCGGCGATGTACGGCACGACTGTTTTGCACGAATTGATCCCTAACTTCTGGGAGACTGCCCCGGTCGAACGCTACGTCACCCGGCGAGTCATCTCGCTTTTGAACAAAGATTCGGCACTTGCGCTAGATTTCAAAACTAACCGCTATGCCGAGCCACCCTACAACGCTTTTACGGTTCTGCGGCCTAAATTCGACCGCTGGCTGGCCGAGCAAGCAGTCCAGGCGGGCGCGTTCCTGGTCAACGAAACCGTGGCGGACGGCCTGTTGCGGGACGAAAAAGGGCGGATCAACGGGGTACAAACCCGCCGCGAGGAGGGCGACCTGTACGCTCCGGTAGTGATTGCTGCCGACGGGGTGAACTCGTTTCTGGCAAAAAGTGCCGGGTTGCAGCACGCCTTCAAAGCCGATGAGATCAGCGTCGGGGTTAAAGAGGTGTTGCACCTCGACCGGGCGGTACTGGAAGAGCGGTTCGGCCTGAGCGGGGACGAAGGAACGGTCAACGAATACCTGGGCGCAATTACGGGCGAGGTGCATGGGGGGGCGTTTCTTTACACCAACAAAGACAGTCTTTCGATTGGGGTAATCGCTCAGATTTCGTCGCTGGCCCAGAACAAGGCCCGCGCCTACGATCTGCTCGACCTGTTCAAGGCGCATCCAAGCGTCGCGCCGCTCTTGAAAGGAGCGGTCAGCCGGGAATATTCGGCCCATATGATCCCGGAAGCCGGGTACAAGCTCGTGCCAAAACTTTACACCGACGGGATGCTGGTGGCGGGCGACGCGGCGGGATTGTGTTTTGCCACCGGCCTCTACCTGGAAGGAATCAATTATGCGATTGCAAGCGGGGTTGCCGCCGGACGCGCCGCCGTCGCTGCCCACGCTGCCCGAAACTTTGGAGCGGCTCAGTTAAAGCAGTACCAAACGCTGCTGGAAGAAAGCTTTGTCCTGAAAGATTTCAAAAGCTTCCGGCACGCGCCCGACTTTGTAAATAGCCCACGGCTGCAAAATCTTTACCCGGATTTGATTTGCCAGAGTGCCGAGCAAATTTTTAGGTCGCACGGCCAACCCAAACGAAAGATTTTGAGTGTAGCCTGGCAGGGGCTTAGGCGGTCTAAAGTCTCACCGCTCCGCTTGGCTCAGGACTTATGGCACGCCGGAAGAGCCTTTGGCTGGTAAGATCAAGAACCAACAGCCAAAATGTAACACTAAGGATTAGAACGGAAAACATAGAACTAAGACTAAGCATAAAAAATGAAAAGCGAAAAAATAGAGTTAAAAATAAAAGATAAAGTGGTGGGCCAGCTAAAGGGCCTGGCTTCTAAGGTTGAGGCAGTAGCCCGGAAAAACTGGCCGGTCGCCTCAGCCCCGACCCAGGCTGAACCGCCCGAAAGGGACGCTTCCGCCGCCGGACTCCGCACTCAAAGCACAGAACCCACCTTTGAGGGCGTGGACGAGCGCATCAGCAAAACGCGCTTTCGAGTGGACAGTCGGGCGCATATCACAGTCAACAACGCGGTTTGCAAAGACTGCTCGACCCAGGCCTGTGTTTATGCTTGCCCGGCTAACCTGTTTACGCCGCTTTCAGACGGAACGATTTTGTTCAATTACGAGCAATGTTTCGAGTGCGGCACATGTTACGTAGCCTGTAACCGAGAAGGGGCGATCACCTGGACTTACCCTCGCGGCGGGTTCGGAGTTTCCTTTCGTGAGGCTTGATCGCCTTAGTCAGAAATGAAATAGTAAAAACATAAATTAGTGAAAATTGCCGTTTGTATCAAACAAGTAATTGACCCTCTTTCGCTGGAAATTGACCCGTTGAGCGGGGAGATCAATCAGGAGCGGTTGGTTTATATCGCTAATCCGGCAGACCTCGGCGCGTTAGAACTGGCTTTGCGCTGGCGTGACGAGCTAGGCGGCCAGGTTCACGTCCTGAGCGGCGGGCCGCTGCGCTCCGAAAGAGTGTTGCGGGACGCCCTGGCGTTGGGAGCGGACAGCGCAACACGGGTCGCTCTGACGGCAGAAGGGGTCGGCCAGGAACCGGCCCCGGTTGCCCGTGCGCTGGCCGGAGCGATAGAGCCTTTAGGAGTTGACCTTGTGCTATGCGGCACGCGCAGCAGTGACCGGGGTTCGGGCCAGGTTTCACCTCGGTTGGCCGAACTGCTGGGACTGAGCCAGGCGACCGGGGTCGTGGAGGCAGCCCTCGAAAGACAGGGCGCGGGCGCGGAATGGCAAATTAAGGCTTCCCGCAAGTTAGAACGAGGCCGACGCGAAGAAGTCTTGTTGCCTTTGCCCGCCCTGCTGGCGTTCGAGCCGGGCCTGGTCGAATTGCGTTACGCCGCTCTCCCGGCTTTGATGGCGGCTCAACGTGCCAACCTGCCGGTAGTACAGCCGGAACGAGGGCGAGATAGAGCCGAAACCGAACAGGAGTTAAAGCTTTTTGCAACTCGCTTGCCCCGCCCACGTCCGCGCCAGATTTTCGTTCCGAACCCGGATTTACCCGCCGCCGCCCGCATCCAGGCAATCCTCAGTGGCGGAGCCGGAACGAGTCCGGGCGGCGGGAATGCCAAGAAGGGCAACCCGGTCGAAGGTTCGCCCGATCAACAGGCCGAACGTATCCTGGCCTTTTTAGAAAAGCAAGGATTCCTGGGCAAAGACAAGGCGGAAGGGTCAGCATGAAAGATGCTGGAGAACCTAATTTTGCCGGAAAGGTCGAAGCCCAACCAGACTTTGCGGCGGCTTTCGCCCGGTCTGCTGCACCCACTTCGCTGTTCCTGACCGATCTCACCTGGCCGGAGGTAGAAGGACTGGTGGCGCAAGGCTGGGATAGCCTGCTCCTCATGCTGGGAGCGACCGAGCAGCACGGCCCACACCTACCCCTGGCAACCGATACAATTATCGGCCTCGAACTGGCCCAGAGGGTGGCCGCACGGCTCGGTCAGACCTTAATCGGGCCGGTAGTGCCGCTTGGTACATCGGACGAGCATCTGGATTTTGCCGGGACGCTCAGTTTGTCCAAAGAGACGCTAGCCGCTCTGATCGCCGATGTCGGACGGAGCGCGGCCCGGCACGGCTTCCGCCGGATAATCGTGCTGAGTTCGCACGGCGGAAATCTTGAGGCGGTGCGAATGGGCGTCGAACGCTTGCGCCGGAACGAACCGGGCTTAAAGGTGATCGCTCAGAGCGACCTATTAGCCTGGCTCCGCACGCTCGAAGGACGCCAGACTAGCCCCGGTGTAGCCCAAAACCAGGCCGGTTGGCATGCCGGAGAACGCGAAACGGCCCAGATGCTGCACCTGCGGCCCGATCTGGTACGGCTTGACCAGGCCCAGGCAGGCTATCTGGGCGACATGCGCGAGGTTTTAGGAGTGCTGACTACGCAGGGTCTAAAGCCAGTCACACCCAATGGCGTCCTGGGCGACCCGGTAGGAGCCGAGGCCGCACACGGTCAGCTTTACCTGGAAAGGCTGGCTCAAAATCTGGTCGAAGCTATCGCGGCGGTCGAGGGGCGGGCGGCAAAGACGGCGGTGACAAGCAGTGCCGCTTTCTGAAGAAGGGACGCTCCTGGAGAGCCGACCGCGCCGGGCGTTGGAAGCTTTTAGCCGTGCCGCAATCGCTCATACTGAAGTGGCCGGATTGATACTGTATGGCAGTGCTTTGTGGAAAGCTGACCCGGCAGACCTGGATTTCGTGGTTCTGCTGGATAAGACCGATTACACTCATTTTTATGGAGTTCACGCCGCCCTCGGTCTGCGCTGCGAGGTCGAGTACGTTACGCCGCCGGTGCTGGATGAATACTTGCAATACCCGCACTGGCGGGTCGCCAACTGGGAACTGGACGTTGGAGCAAAGTTCGTTCACGGGCGCATCTTGCACGACCGCAGGGGTAGCCTGAGTGCTTTTGTGAAGCGGCTGACCGGGCCGGACGAGCAAGTATTGAGAGTGCGGCGTTATCTCTTTGTACATCAGCTTGGACAGGCGGCTAGTCGGTTGCAAAAACTCGTTCGGGCCGAAGCCCAGGCGGGCGAAGAGGGAGATACTTTGCGGTTACGGGCTGAATTTGTAGGAGCGTTGGACGCAGCAGCCCATCACGCCCGGCAAAGTTATCCGCAGAAGATGTACAAAATAGAAGGTTGGTCGCTTTCAGCCCGACAGCGCGAAGAATTAACCGGGCCAGGTGAACTTGTTGCAAAAGAAGCTTTGCTAAACGAAATAAGAGCTTACGGGCTGCGGAGCCTGGGCTTTGACCGGGAGTGGGCTGATTGCCCGGACGCTCAGAGTGTCTTGCAAAAAGTCCCGATTTTTCATCTGGTAGACCTGCCCGGCCTGGCCCTGTTGTTAGCCCTGGCCCGGCCCGACCTGCACTTACCCGCCGACCTCATGATGCCGTTGTTTAGCGGGGCTTATCCGGGGTCGGAGCCGCAAGAGTAAGCAAGCCTGAGTGCTTTCTTGTCAAACGGATGTAATTGAATACCTGATAGGTTAGAGTGAGTATGTTTGAGTACCGTTATCGGCTGCGTGGGTCGGTCGAGTTGCAAGCCCAGGAAAAAAGTGTGCTGGCCGTGTCGCGCCAGCCTCTTCTGGCTGTGCGCCTCAACCTCCAGGCCGGGCGGGTACTCGAAACTTGCCGGGACTGGCGCACTCAGGTCGAAGTCAGCGAGGCTCTGGGGCTATCCGCCTCCGCTACCGAGGACATTCTAGGGCATCTGGCGGCCCGGCAACTACTCGAATACAGACCGGTCGAGACAGACCCGGCCCACTGGCCCTTTGTAACGGTGGTCGTGCCGGTACGAAATCGGCCCGATGGGATCAGCGAGTGCGTAAGGTCGCTAAAAGTCCTCGATTATCCGGCCCATAAACTGGAAATCGTGGTGGTAGACGACGCTTCGACCGACGGCAAAACTCCTCAGGTCGTGCGTGAACTGCCGATCAGCCGGGCGGTTTGCCTGTCCGAATGGGCTGGCCCGGCAGCCTGTCGTAACGCCGGGGCCAGCGTTGCCAGCGGCCAGATTATCGCTTACACCGATTCGGATTGCGAGGTTTCGCCCGGTTGGTTGCGTGAATTAGTGCCTTATTTTGCCGATAGTCGGGTGGGAATCGTGGGAGGCCGGATTGACTCGTTCTCGCTCGATACCCGGATCGAACGTTACGAAAGCGTCGCCAGTTCGCTTTACATGGGCCTGGAAGAGCGCGAATGTCGCCCGAATACGGCTATACCGTTCCTGCCAACGGCCAATCTACTCGTGCGACGTGAAATCTGGCAAAAAATAGGTGGCTTCGACCCGGCTTTCCCGATAGGCGAAGATGTTGATCTGGTCTGGCGAACCCATGCGGCGGGCTGGCGAGTGCAATACGTTCCTCGTGGAGCGGTCGGTCACAAGTATCGCTGCCGCCTCAGCAGTTACGCCCGGCGCAAAGCTTTTTACGGCGGCTCGGAAACGCTCTTGCTTCGCAAGCACCCGGCCCAGCGCAAGCTGTTCTACCTGCCCCGTCGGCGTCTGCCTTTTGTAGCCTTGACGCTCCTGGCTCTGCTCTTTAGTCCGATGCTAGGCTGGGCCAGTTTTGGACTACTGGCGGCGGCCCTGGTCGTACCGTTGGGCGAAGCCCTCGGACGGCAACGACAAATGGCTCGCTTCGGGGCGCGATTGAGTTACGGGGCGGTGCTAGGGGCGGTGTTGCGGAACTACGCCGCTATGCTGTTGCACCTGTGCGGCAACCTGGCCCGCTACTACGGGTTGCTGCTGCTATTGGGAGGGTTATTTTACGGGCCACTGGGGGCGTTAGGGCTGCTGTGCTTCCTCTACCCGGCTTTGCACGATTACCTGACCCGCCGCCCACCGCTCGGCCTGGGGGTCTTTGTGGCCTTGTACTGGCTCGAACTGGTAGCCCATCAGCTAGGAATGTGGGGACGGTGCTTGCAGTGCCGTACCCTGCGCCCTCTTGTGCCGGGTTTACGGGTTTGACGGTTTGCGAGTTTGCGAGTCTGAAGATTTAGGGTTTGAAGATTTAAGGGTTTGAATGAAAAAGAGCAAGAATGTTACCTTTTAGTGCAATTGTCGGCCAAAGCGACGTCAAGACGGCCCTGTTAATCAGTGCGATTGCCCCGGAAATCGGCGGCGTCCTGATTTTTGGGCGGCGCGGCACGGCTAAATCCTCCCTGGTGAGAAGTTTACCTCAGGTGCTACCCCGCTTGAGCGGAGTAGACGATTGCCCGTTTTTTTGCGACCCGGACGAGCCGCGCTTCCTCTGCCGGGATTGCGCCGCCCGCCTAGAAAGAGGCGAAAAGCTGCCCATGAGTTCGCACCCGGTGCGAGTAGTGACTTTGCCGCTCAACACCAGCGAAGATCGGCTGGTTGGTTCGTTCGACCTGGGAGCGGTTTTGCGGGACGGGGCGGGAGCCTCGGCACGAGCGTTCAGGCCGGGTCTTTTGGCCGAAGCCAATCGCAACCTGCTCTATGTGGACGAAGTAAATCTACTGGCCGATCATCTGGTAGATGCTCTGCTGGATTCCGCCGCGCTGGGCCTGAACTTTGTCGAACGGGAAGGATTGAGTCAGGCGCACCCGGCCCGCTTCGTCCTGGTCGGCACCATGAACCCGGAAGAAGGCGAATTGAGGCCGCAATTGCTCGACCGCTTCGGGCTGGCAGTGGCTTCGGAAAACATTCGGGAGATCGAGCGGCGGGTGCTGATTGCCCAGCGTCGGCTGGCCTGGGAGAATGACCCGACCGCGCTGGAAGCCCAGTGGGAAGCCGAGCAGACCCAGTTGCAAGCCCAGGTCGAAGAGGCCCGGCGGCTTTATCCGCAGGTCAGTATTCCCCTGAAAATTCGCCTGGCTGTCTCCAAAATCGTCTCGCAGGAGCTAAAAGCGGACGGACACCGGGGCGACATCGTGGTAGACTGCGCCGCCCGCGCCCTGGCAGCCCTGGCCGGACGCACCGAGGCAACCCTGGAAGATGCCGAGCAAGCTCTACGCCTGGCAATGGCGCACCGTACCAAGATGCTGCCCAACTTGCGGCAAGTGGCCTCCACCGTCGCAGTCGAGGAAGAGTCAACGGGCGGCGAATCGCCCGACGAGCCGACCGAACTGGCCGAGGTAGATGACTTTCCCGAACCGGAAGCGGTGGCCGAAGAAGATTACGATCCGGGCCTGGCGGGAGTTTCGCGCAAGATCAAAGCCGGGCAGGTCGGCTTTCCTCTGCGTAAGATTATGCACTTGCTGCCCGACCGCCTGACCCGGCCTTACACCGGGCGGCGGGTGCTATCGCGCACCGACCGCCGTTCGGGACGCTACGTGCGTAGTCGGCTGATCACGCCGGTGACAGACCTGGCTCTCGATGCAACCCTGCGGGCTGCTGCTCCGTACCAGCGCGGGCGCGGTTGGCAGCCCGACGGCGAAGGCGGGTTACGGCTGGAAGCCAGCGATTTCCGGCAGAAAGTCCGCCAGCGCAAAACTCGCGCTTTGCTGGTCTTTGCGATTGATGCCAGCGACTCGGTTATGTCCCGTCAGCTAATGGCCGCGACCAAACGGGCGGTGCTGGCTCTCTTGCAAGACGCCTACGAGAAGCGCGACCGGGTAGCTCTGTTAACTTTTCGCTTTGCTCAGGCCCGCCTCGTGTTGCCGCCCACCAGCGACATTCGACGAGCGCGGGAGAGCCTGGAAAAAATCTACGTGGGAGGCTGCACGCCGATTGCCACCGGCCTGAAAGAAAGCCTCCTGCTGATCGAGAAAGAGCGGCGGCGCGATCCGACGCTCTACCCAACCCTGGTACTTTTTACCGATGGTCTGCCCAATGTCGGGCTGAGTGGCACGATGGACGGAGATATACCTGTGCGTGATGCCTTGCTAATGGCCGACGCGGTAGCCTTTGCTCGGCTTCCGGCAACGGTCATTGATACGGGGCCGCACTTTCACCCCGGAATAGCTCTCAAGACTGTTCCAGAGGGTATTTGCAAGCAACTAGCCGACCGGATGGGGGGTAGTTATTGGGTTCTGGCCGATCTGAACGGCACGGCTATTTTCGAGGAAGGAGCCTGACCCATTTTCATTTCGCTTGAAGTGAAAACGAGGTGAGGTAACTTTCAAAGTTTATTTCTGCTTGAGCGAGCGACGCGCCCGGTGACGTAGCCGGGCGTGTGGAGGCAATTGAGTATTCTCGAAGGAGAGGAAATATGAAAACCAAAGCAGCGGTCATCTACAAAGCGGGCGAACCTCTGAAGGTAGAGGAACTGGAACTGGATGAGCCGAAAGCGGGTGAAGTGCGGGTTAAAATGGCTTACGCCGGGCTTTGCCATTCCGATTGGCACGTAATGGATGGCGACCTGCCCACTGGCATGATGCCGATGGCTCTCGGTCACGAAGGTTCAGGCGTGGTGGATAAGGTCGGGCCAGGCGTGACGCGCATCAAGGAAGGCGACCACGTAGTGTTAACCTTCATTCCTTCCTGCGGCAAATGTCGCTGGTGCGTGCAGGGCCTGACCATGCTGTGCGACCTGGGCGCGGGCATTCTGGCCGGGCCGCAAAGTGACGGAACCTACCGCATGCACAACCAGGAAGGCCAGGACGTCGGCCAGATGTGCGTGATCAGTACCTTCAGCGAGTACAGCGTGGTACATCAGGATTCGGTTTGCGTCATTGACAAAGAATTCGGGCTGGATGTCGCCTGTCTGGTCGGCTGCGGCGTGGCAACCGGCTTTGGAGCGGCGGTCAACCGGGCCAGAGTCACACCGGGCAGCAGCGTGCTGGTAGTCGGCGTCGGCGGGATCGGCGTCAATGCGATTCAGGGAGCGAAAATTTCCAACGCTTCGATCATTATTGCCGCCGACATCAAAGACAACAAACTGGAATGGGCCAAACAGTTTGGAGCCACCCACACGATCAACTCCGAGAAAGAAGATTTAGTCGCCCGCGTGATGGAAATCACCAACGGGGTCGGCGTAGATTTTGCTTTCGAGGCGATAGCGACTGCCCCGACTATCGGGCAGGCGTTTGCGGCTACAGCCAAAGCCGGGACGCTGGTAGTGATTGGCTTGACCCCGGCCACTGCCGAAACCATTCCGATCAGCCCGCTCAACCTCGTGCTGCTCCAGAAGTCCATCATGGGAACGCTCTATGGCACCTCTAACCCGCAGAATGAAATTCCCAAGCTGCTCAATATGCACAAGCACGGGCAGATCAAGCTCAACGAGCTGATCACTCACACCTACACTCTTGATCAGGTCAACGAAGGTTACGCCGACTTGATCGCCGGTAAGAACCTGCGCGGCATCATCAAGTTCTAGGGTTTGACGAGTTCCAGGTTTGATGCATTCCAGGTTTGAAGTAAAATTATTTTTAGGGTCAAGAACACTCTTGACCCTAAAAATAATTTTACGGGATTGGTTAATTTAGTTTAACCTTGAATTGAAAGAATAATTTGAAAAGCTTATTTTATCCTTTTACTGCTATCGTCGGCCAGGAAGATATGAAGCTGGCCTTGATCCTCAATGCAATCAACCCCAGTATAGGCGGCGTGCTGATCAAGGGTGAAAAGGGAACCGCCAAGAGTACCGCCGTCCGCGCCCTGGCAAACGTCTTGCCCCAGCTTGAAACGGTTGCCGATTGCCCGTATAACTGTTCCCCCGACCGGCCTGTTGATATGTGCCGCGATTGTACCGCTCGCTACGAGCAAGCCGAAGTCCTGCCGCGCTCGAACCGGCCCATGCGCGTGATCAATTTGCCGATCAATGCCAGCGAAGACCGCGTTGTCGGTACGCTCGACCTGGAACGCGCCCTCAAGCGTGGTGAAATAAGTTTTGCGCCCGGCGTGCTGGCCGAAGCCAATCGCAACATTTTGTATGTAGACGAAGTTAATTTGCTGGACGACCACATTGTAGATTTGCTCCTGGATGCGGCAGCGATGGGCCGTAACATCATCGAGCGCGAGAGTATCAGCTACGCGCACCCGGCCCGCTTCCTGCTGGTCGGCACCATGAACCCGGAAGAAGGCGACTTGCGCCCACAACTGCTCGACCGCTTCGGGTTGTCGGTCGAAATAAGCGGTATCCGCAATGTGATGCAACGGGTGGAGGTAGTGGAGCGGCGGGCTGACTACGAAGCGGACGCCGGGGCATTCCTGGCTCAATACGCCGGGGCCGAAGAAGAATTGGCCGGACAAATTGTCGCAGCTATCGAGCGGCTTCCGGGTCTCACGCCTTCGCGGGGCATTTTGCAACTGGTAGCCCGGCTCAATATCGAACTTGAGATTGACGGACACCGGGGCGATCTTGTAACACTCAAAGCGGCTCAGGCTTACGCCGCTTTTGTCGCCGCGCCCGAACTCAAGGCCGAACATATCTTGAAAGTCGCGCCTATGGCCCTTTCACATCGCCTCCAACGCAACCCGATGGAGAAGGTCACTCGCTCGGTAGACGAAACCCTCAAACATCTGCTCCGCACCCCGGCGGCTATGGCGGTTTAGGATAGGTTGGCAGTTAAAAATAATCGCTGTTTGACCGCCCATCTTTACAAGTTAACCTCGACTTTAGGTTGGCCCTACCAAATCACAAGAAGCTCCTCGTCAGGCGGGTCAAGCCTGACGAGGAGCTTCTTTAAATATAGGGGTCCCTTGACGTCAATTCTAATGTGTTCTCAACACTCGCTTACAATGGCTGTGATATAATTTTTAGTATTAACAAGACGTGACGAATGACCACTACCTTTGCACTTTTGGCTTCAAGCTGTTTTGAGGAGATTCACAACCATATATTGTAGTCTTAAAACTCAACATTATGCCACTAATAGAAAGTGCAAAGGTAGTGAAATGACGAAGGCACTTTTAGTTTAGAATTATTAAAGGAGTAACGGAATGGCCGGGCCGCTGATTTTAGTTGATGATGACGAAACGAATATTGCTGACCTGGCGAAGATGTACGTGACCAAAGAAGGTTACGAAGTAGTCACGGCGGAGGACGGCCTGGAAGGGTTGCCAATCCGCTGCGTTAAGCTGGGCAGCATGCTCTTTTAGGCTTTGCCCTTCCCATTTGGTTGTACCATTTGGCTCAATTGCGTAATTACTCAACGCAAGAAAGGAGTTCTAAGTGAGCGTTAAACGCAACAAGTTTTTGTTTCTAAGCTTGTTATTGGGATTTATTCTCAGTGCCACGTTAGTAGGTATGGTAGGAAGTTTGGCGACTGCCGCTCCTGATCCTAACGCGGGGCTACCACCAGAAAAGCAGGCTCAAAAAAAAGCTGAAGCTACTGCACGGGCCGAAGGGTTAAACCATCCTGCGACCTATGCAGCTAACCCTAAAGTTGCACCTCAACCAAACGCAGTTGAGCGGGCCGCTAGGGAAGTAAGTGTGCCGACTACTGGTATTTTGGAAGCTAACGCACCTTACAAAGCTTCTTTTGTTGTTATGCGTAACCAGTGGACTAACTGGGCTAATAACAAGTTAGTCACAGTTTACGCCGGAGGCTATACCGAGCAAGCTGAACAAGGTTTGGTAGCAGTGCAAGAAGGTTTACCAGGTGATAACACTTTCAGTCTGAAAGAATTTCCGACACCGCTAAAAGAAGGCAAAGTTCATATTGTATCGGTGAATGGATCGTTAATCAACCTTGTGACTGACAAAGGCAGCACTTTTGTTTTTGACTTAAACAACAGAAACTTTAAGTAATCCAGGTTCATTACAATTCTAGAATCAAACGCCGTAACTGGTAACAAGTTACTAAAACGGTGTTTGATTTTTTGGCATGTAATATCAAGAAAGGGACAAAATGAGCAAAAACACATATGGAGGACTGTTTTTCTTTGGGTTATTGGCTTTAGTTTTATGCGCTTGTAGCGACCAGAACAGTTCGCCTACAGTCTCCAGTGCAGTTTCTACTTTATCCGTTGGTTCGCTAATTACCACCGCTACAAACACTTCAATTTCGACCGCATCTGTTACTACTGCAGCTTACACTACCTCTGCTGGTACTACCACATCAACTACTTTGACAGTTACTACCGCAGCAACTACTCCAAATCAAGTTCCGTCTACTAGAGCTAACGTCACGACTGCTCCGACTTCTACTAGAGCTACTCCAGCGGTAAGTGTGCCAGCACCTATGACGAGCGGTCTACCCACGCCAGCTACAGGCAATGATCCAAAAACGGGTATTCAAGAGGCTAATCCGCCTTATAAAGCAGCTTACGCAGTGATGGTCAATCAGTGGACAGGTTATGTCAACACTAAGCTGGTAACAATTTATGCTGGTCATTTCACCGAGCATCCAGAACAAGGGTTGGTAACAGTTCAGTACGACCGACCAGGCGACCCAACTTACAAATTGATAGAGTATGCTACGCCTCTTAAAGAGGGTAAAGTTCAAATCACTTCGGTGGACAACTTAATATTGCACTTAAAAACCGAAAAGGGTTCAACATTTACTTTTGACTACAACTCTCGCCAGTTTGGTAAGTAAGAGCAACCACAACGTTTAGAGAAGCTTTCTAATTTCTATATAACAAGAAGCTCCTCGTCAGGCTTGACCCGCCTGACGAGGAGCTTCTTGTTATAGGGGTCCCTTGACGTCAATTCTAATGTGTTCTCAACACTCGCTTACAATGGCTGTGATATAATTTTTAGTATTAACAAGACGTGACGAACGACGAAAACGCTTCAAGGTTTATTAAGGGAGTAACGGAATGGCCGGGCCACTGATTTTAGTGATTGATGACGAAACGAATATCGCTGACCTGGCGAAGATGTACCTGACTAAAGAAGGTTACGAAGTAGTCACGGCGGAAGACGGCCTGGAAGGGTTGCGGCAGTTCCGCAATCGCCCGCCGACGCTGATCGTGTTAGACTTGATGCTACCGGGGATGGATGGTCTCGAAATTTGTCGCCAGGTGCGGCGCGAAAGTCAGGTTCCGATTATTATGCTAACGGCCCGTGGCGACGACGTGGATCGCATCGTGGGCCTCGAACTCGGCGCAGACGACTACCTGACCAAACCTTTTAACCCGCGTGAGCTTGTCGCCCGCGTCAAGGCCGTGTTGCGTCGCTACAATTTGGGCGGTACGGACGCGGCCAAAGCCGACGGAGCCAGCAAAGACCGTATCGTCGTAAGCGACCTGGTAGTAGACCTCAAACAGCGTACTGTAACGGTGGCCGGACGGCAGGTAGAATTGCGGGCTAAAGAGTTTGACTTGCTGGCAACTTTTGCCCAAAGCCCTAACGCCGTTTTCGACCGCGAGAAACTCTTAAATCTGGTCTGGGGATATGAATACTACGGAGACAGTCGCACGATTGATGTACATGTCACTCATCTGCGGGAAAAATTAGAAGGCAGCAAAGCCAAGATTCAAACGGTCTGGGGTGTCGGGTATAAGCTTATATCCGAGGTGTAAGCAAGCGGGGTAAGACCAACCATTTTATCAACCATACAAGCTTGACGGCGGCTTTGCCCGGCTAAAAGAACCGCCGATTTAAGGCTTCGGTAGCCCTGTAGCGCGACTTTTAATTAAAGTAAGTGGTGAGTTCTTTAGCCGAGCGGCGCATATAATAGATCAACATTCCAAGTTTAGCTTCGCGTTTGGACATAACTGTTAGGACGGCCTGTTCCCCGACGGCCATCAGAAGCACATCGCCTCCGACGCCACGAATAAAAACTTGTTCGAGATAGCCCCGACCCAGTTCGAGGCTAATTCGTTCGGCCAGGGATAAAAGAGCCGCACTCATCGCCGAAACACGGTCTTCTTCCGCCGAGTCCGGTAAGGTCGAAGTGAGGATCAAGCCGTCCAGGGTAATTACGGCGGCGGCCTCAATGTCCGAGGATACCGCTTGAAGTCGAAGCAACTCGCTCTTCATGGCAAGCTGCCGGTTGCCGACAAACATGGTTAATCGTCCTCCGCTTCTTCTAAGATAGTGTAGAGTAGTTCGAGAAGCACTTTGCGTACCTGTTCGCGGTCTTTGGCGACACACGGCAAGATTTTCACATCCTGCGCCAGCCGAAGCGAAAGGCGAATATCTTCGGGTTGCCAGGCGTTTTCGACATCCTGTTTATTACAAACCACGATAAAAGGGGTTTTGCGGTAAGCCGTAAAAAAATCAATAATCCGGCTGGTCTCGCGGAAGGTATCGGGCCGCGTGCTATCCACCAGCACGATTAGTCCCAGCATACCTTCGGAAAGAATTTCCCACATAAAATCGAACCGCTTCTGACCAGGCGTGCCGAAAAGGTGCAGCACAAGGTCTTCGGCAATTGCGATACGCCCAAAATCCATTGCGACGGTCGTTTCCTTTTTGAGCAAGCTAGTTTCGTCGGTGGCTTTGCGCTCGGTCGAGATAACGTCAATTTCGCTGATGGCTTTAATAAACTCGGTCTTACCGGCAGCAACTGCCCCGGTAATAACCATTTTGACCGTTTGCACGGTGAACCCTCCCCGTAATGAGTGCTGAACGTAATGCAGACCCAGCTACAACGACACCAGGCTGTTTTGACCTGGTACAACCTGCTTCGAGGGCTACCAAACCCTCTACCCACAACCACTAGGCGAACAAATTCGATAATTCCAGGTGTACTAAAATACAAAAATCAACTTTAGCGTTCCGAACCGCTAAAGAAACTGATCAGGCGACGGATGACGCTCTTTTTGGGGCGCGAGTCGTAGACTACACCGCCCGACCCCGGTGGAGGCGTGCGCGGTCTGAGTCCGTTTGTCGTCACCTGCTGGTTATTCCCGACAGCCCCGTTGAGTGTGCCGGTTCCCGCTCGACCCCCGGCAACTGTCGTACCCCGCGCCCCATTACCCCCCCCCGGTGGAACCGCCTGCTTCATCAGCACCACCAGGCCCGCTGCCAGGAACCCGTAGACAATCCGGGCCACATCAAATTCGCCCAGCGCAGTCTGCTGAGAGATTTGCCGGATGCTGCTGACCCCGTTGATGCGGGCAAACACCCGCCATTCGTCCGGCGTCAGGTTCACGCCTTTAGCTTTTTCATGTGGCTGGTCGCTAAAGCGTACCACTACATCCAGGTTAGTAATTTTATCGTTAATTCGCGCCCATTCGTCAATCCGCCGCGTGCCTTCCATGATAATATTTTCGATGGAGAGCGGGATCGTGACGCTTTCGGGCGGCGGCTGTTGGTCTGGCTCGAAACGAAAATCCCCTTCGTTCCAGCTAAACAGACCGTAAGTTATTTCTTCGATTTGAAGCCGGACGCATTTGTGTATTTCCTCCATCGTCACCATACCGCGCTGCACCAGGATCGCCCCTAACGGCTTGTTCGGTTCCTGAGTGTGCTGAATGCGGAGGGCGGCGTTACACTGCTCACGGGTCAAGCGGCCCATCCGCACCAGGATGTCCCCGATGCGTTCGTCCTGGCTGAAGTGAGTAGCGTAAACCAGTTTACCGTTTTGGAAATACAATTCTGCCCGGTCGCCCGGCCTCGTCAGGGTGAGCCTCCCGGTTTTATACCCGCGATCCACCAGATAGAGAAATTCGGAAAGCCCGAAATCCCTCAAATTGCCGACCAGCGCCATTTACTTGAACTCCTCGCACACGGCATTTGCGCCAGATGATAAGTGGAAAGATTATGAACCTACAAAAATCGTTTGATTTGTCAGCTTTATCTAAGCCAGCCCAAACTACTGTACATAATTATAACACCCGGCAAAAGGGGGGGTCAATAGCACAAAAGAGTAGTATCAGCATAACCAAATCATATAAATACCCTGCCAGCCTGCCATCCTCTAAAAATAACTATAAACGGCTAGAATTACCCACGCTAATTCCTGCCTAGATTACCGTTTCACCCAACACGAACTTTTTATAAATTCCGCTCAGGTAGTTATAGCGCATCTGAGCCGAAGCCCTGACAGCAGCTTTAGCTCTTTCTTGCAATTCGGGGGTGCTGGCGTAGCGTTCGGCGATAGCGAGGCCATTGGCGGCGTGTTCTTCGTCGCCTTCGATGTGGACGTAGAAGAATTTGAGTTCGTCCTTCGTAAAGCCCATTTTGTGCATCGCCGCCACGTAGCCGCTATACATCTGAGGTAATTGCCCTTCCAGCCCAACCATAATTCCGGCGGCAGCCTCGGCCAGAGGCCGGAACTGACCTAATTCGAGCGTCCAGGCCCGCAGACCGCGTGTGCCGGACAAAATTTCGCCCTTGAGGTCGGCCTTTAGCACTTCTTCGCGGGTCAGACCGCAAGCCTCGGCAAAGCGCAACAGCAGGTCGGGGTGGCGTTCGCCCATCAATTCCTCGCCCATCAGGTTATCGAGGGTATGGAGGCGGGCGTCCACGTCGGGCAAGCGCACATAAAGCATCCCAAACATCTGCCCGACCGTTTCGATATAGTAATAATGCTGCCTGGCCCACTCTCCTAGCTGTTGGCGACTAAGTTCGCCCGCGGTCCAGGCCGCGCTAAAAGGGTGCATCCCGCTGTGGTTAGGGCGTCGGGCTTCTTCAAGCTCCCGCTGAAAAGCTGATTTCTCGATTATCGCCGTCATACGCTATATTCCTCCTGCTACTAAATCTTTACTTCTATCTTGAACCTGTCCCGACCTTCGCCTCTTTGCAAAGCCGCCTTTTAAGAATGCGGCCTCCTAAACCTAAGTCTGCTCTGCCTGGTAATTAAGAATGCTGCTCCCGGCCCCCTTCCTCAAAAGGGCTGTCTGAGCTTCATCCAGCGTAGCATCGGCTTGCAGGGCCACCCCGTAATCGCGCCGGGCGGCTTCGGGAGTGATGTAACCGCGTTTGAGGTCGAGCAACACATCTGCAACAGGCCGGGCCAGGGCCGGGCCAAAGCCGCCGCCGCCAGGAGTGCGAAGTTCCACCAGATCGCCCTTCGTCAGGCGTACATCGGTAGCCTTGCTGACCATTGGCGGGTAGTAATCGCCCGCAGCCCGTTTAAAAACCAGTTCGTTTTTGGCTGCGGGGCCACCGCCACTGACCCCAAAAGGCGCGAACTTGCCCCGGTCGCCCAGGAAAAAAGCTTTAGCTTCCTGGCTCAACAAGCGTAAACTGTAGATCGAGCCGAGGCCACCCCGGTGCTGCCCGGCCCCGCCGCTATCCGGGCGCAAAGCCCATTCTTCAAACAAAACCGGGAAATTCGCCTCTAAAATCTCCACCGGCGCAATCGTTGCCATACTGATCGCGTTCGAGCCGTGGTTGAGACCGTCCGACTGGGCACTGGCTCCGTGTCCGCCTCCAAAATAAGTGAACATCACATAGTAGCGGCCATCGTCACGGTTCCCGGCCAGATTGAACGAGTTGACCGTCTGGAAGTAACAGGCGTTAGATAGTTCAGGGGCGGCCTGACCCAACGCTCCCCAGATAACCCCGATAATGACCGGCGTAACCTCGGTGTAAGCATTCATGGCTTTGCCCGCTCCCGCATTGAGAAAGGTGGTCGGCGGGATGTTGAAGGAAATCGGGCGGAAGCAGCCACTGTTGACGGCCACATCGGTAAAAATATGCTTGATCGCAATGTAGCAACTGGAAACACTGGTGGCGAGAGGCGCGTTCATCGGCCCTTTGCAGGGAGGGCTTGAACGGCTAAAATCCAGCAAAATCTCGTCGCCGCGCACAGTCAGGTCTACCGCGACCTTGAGTGGCTCGTCCGTCACACCGTCGTTATCCAGAAAATCTTCAAATGAGTAAGTGCCATCGGGGATAGCGGCAATATGCGCCCGCATACTCAGGTCACTCCGGCGGTTAAGTTCCGCTATGACGGCCCGGACGGTCTCCGGTCTGTACTTGTCGAGAAGGCCGCTTAGCCTTTTCTCGCCCGTTTCGAGAGCGTTAATTTGAGCGGAAAGATCGCCGTAAGCCACCGTCGGGGTGCGCGTATTCAACAAAATCAGATCGAGAATATCCTGGTTGAGAACACCCGCGCTGTACAGCTTGATCGGCGGCACGCGCAAACCTTCCTGCCAGGCTTCGGTAGCCTGAGAATTAAAGCCGCCCGGCACATTGCCTCCTACGTCTGTCCAGTGGGCGGTTCCGGCCATCCAGCAAAAAAGCTGTCCTCCGTAGAAGAAAGGCCGAACCAGCTTCATATCCTGCATATGCGTTCCCGAAAGATGCGGGTCGTTAAGAATATACAGGTCGCCCGATTGTGGAGCGCGGCCACTGGCGGCCAGGTGGTCAATCACAGCCCGGACGGCGAAACGCATCACCCCTACAAAAATCGGCAGACCAAACTTGCCCTGCACAATCGTCTCGCCCGTGTCCGGCTCGTACAAACCGTGGCAGGCGTCGTGGCCCTCCGAAACAATCGTCGAAAAAGCCGCCCGGTAGAGCAGCACATCCATTTCATCGGTGATCTGTTCCAGCGAGTTTTTGACCACCGCCAGGGTAATCGGGTCAAGCCGACTCTCGGCGGGCAGCTTGTGGGCCGTGGTTGGTTCCTGGGTCATCGTCATAAGCTCAACTTCCTCTACACATATTTCATTTTATCTCAGCGTTAAGGAGTAGCTGTTACCAAAGGCACGACTGTTATAAGATGAGAGAACCGCACAAAATCTGCAACATTGTGAGTAAGCAGTCTGTTAATGCCATTGGTTAGCATCGTAGCTACAATATTTGCGTCATGTACTTGCCGACCACCGGTCGGGACTTGCTCTAGTAGAGTCAACAATCTTTGTGTTACTTGTGAAGTATCTTCTACCACTCGATAACGCCCCTCAAAAAATTTCACTTGAGAAATTAATGTTTGAATTGGTATAGGTCTGCCGAAAGCTTGCTGTCGCGTAAGGGATGCCAGGTACTATCGCAATATTTGTCTACTGACCCATATCGGTACGTTCGCTAGCTCCAGATCATAAACAGCAGCCTGGGCAAGTCGGTGAAAAGGAGAGGCCGTTACACTTACGTAAGCCAGCACGTTGGTATCTACAAAAATGGGATCAACGACCGTCATCTTCGTATATTTCCTCTCGCCTTAAAGTGAAGTTTTCCGGCCAACTATCCACCTGAATAACAGGATAATCAGCTAGAATTGGCTTTTCCTGCTCCACACCTTTTTCCTCAATGATAATCACTACTCGATGCTCACCAGGAGGGATGTTAGGCTTTGCTTGAGGCCGTAACAATATACTGCCATCTTCCATAACAGTTGCAATACCTTGAATTGTGGTCATATATTTACTCTTACTCCTTTGTTCACGGGTTATTACTAACAGGCCTAAAATTCAAAATCAGCTTCTACCGGCAAATGGTCAGACGAGTTAAGGGCGTCCGGGTGCGTTACGACCTGAATGGCGTGCAGGTGCGCGGCCAGGGCAAGCGAAGTAAAGATGTAATCCAGGCGGATGTTGGGTCTGGCGGCAGGCAACGTATAGCCTGGGTTGCGTACCGGATCGGGATAGAGCTTGCGATAAGCGTCAAGGTAGCCTCGTTCTAAAACCCGGCCAACCGCTTCACGGGGCAGATTGCCGCCTTGCGCCAGAAGCGGCCCGCGCCATTGAACCGGCCAATCCTCCAGGATTAGCTTATCAGCCGGACTCATCGTGTTAAAATCCCCCGCTAACAGGCTCAAGCTCTCCTGGTAAGGTCGCATATACTCCAAAACGCGCTCGATTTCTTTGATACGCCATTCCTCGTCGCTCGAAGAATAACCGGGCCGAAAGTGCGCGGTTAAAACCGCCAGAGGGCCGAAAGGTGTTTCCAGGTGGGCTTCCAAAGCGGTGTGGTGAAACACACCCTGGTCAGGATGGTTGGCCCACCTGGTGACAGGGTAGCGTGACAACACTCCAACGTGAAAACCGCGATTACCTTCGCCCAGCACCGCCTGAAAACCAAGCCCACGTCCCAGATTATAAAATACCGTTTCGTCGTTGGCTTCTTGCAGCATTACAAGGTCGGGCTGCTCGTCTCGGAGGATATTAGCAAGCTCGTCGGGATAATCCTCGCCGCCATCCTTGATATTGTAGGTCATTACGCGTAATCTGCCGCCGCTACTTTCCATTAGCCTGACTTTCTAGCTAACTCAAGAATTTCTTCTATTTTCAGGATAATAATGCTCACCTCATACTCACTATTATATTACCAAAGTCGTCTACCCGCGCCGTCATATCGGGTTCGATCAAAGTGGTCGAATCGGCCTGTTCGACTATCGCCGGGCCATCGAGGGTTAGACCGGGAGATAACTTCGAGCGGTCGTAGATGGGCGTAGGGTAAAAGCGATCCTCGAAATAGACCGGGCGAGTTTCGCGCAAAGCCTCTTGTAAGCTGGTCGCGCCGGACGGCCCGAAACGGCGCAAATCGAGCCGGGGCCGCAAACCGATCACCGCCGTTCGCAGCGTCACCAGTCGCACCGGGATATTTTCCAGGATGCGTCCGTACTCGCGGCGATAAGCGGCCTCGAACTGAGCTTGAAGCGTCGCAACATCGAGATCGGTCGGCAAAGTTGCCCGGATCGAGTGTACCTGACCTTCGTAACCCATTTCGGCCTCGAACAGACTCTCGATCCGCTCGACTCGAATAGCTTCTTTCGCCAGTAACGCCTTTCCCTCGGCTACGTAGTCGTCCAGAATCGTCCTGACGCCACCCAGGTCGAGGTCGATCAACCGCTGATTAAGCGTGCGAGTAAAATCGTGGCGGGCATCGGCCATCAGGCAACCTATCGCACTGGTAATACCGGGGTAATAGGGTACAAGAGTCGCGCCAATGCCAACCTCGTGCATCAAAGCTCCGGCGTGCAACGGCCCGGCCCCGCCAAAGGGAACCAGGGCAAATTCACGCGGGTCGTGGCCGCGCTCAAGCGAAATCAGCCGCAGCGAGTTTGCCATCTTGAGATTAGCCACTTTGATGATAGCCTGGGCTGCCGCCTCCCGACCGAGGCCGAGGGGTTGGCCGATCTGACTTTCAATCGCCTGGCCCGCCGCTTCAACATCGAGTCGGTCGCCCGAAATCGAACGGGCCGGATTAATCCGGCCAAGCACCACGTTTGCATCGGTGACGGTAGGCTTTTGCCCGCCCTTAGCGTAGCAAACCGGGCCGGGAAAAGCTCCGGCACTCTGGGGGCCGATTTGCAGGAAACCGGCCGGGTCGAGCCAGGCAATCGAGCCGCCACCCGCCCCGATAGTCAGAATTTCGATCATAGGCGTCCGCACCGGCACGCCAAAATCAATCTTGGTGTCGCCAGTCAACCGGGGCTGTCCGCCCACCACTACCGAAGCGTCCAGACTCGTGCCGCCCATGTCCGCCGTAATCGCGTTGGGGAAACCCGCCTGCTGCGCCGTGTAAGAAGCCGCAATCACACCCGCCGCCGGGCCACTCAGGACCGTATTGACCGCGAAACGAGCAGCCACACCCAGCGACATGAGGCCACCGTTGGACTGGATCAGCAGCACGTCGCGCTCGTAACCGCGCTCACGCAAACTCTCTTCCAGATGGTTAAGGTAGCGCGAAATGATAGGCTGAACGTAAGCGTTGACACTCGTCGTGCTGGTACGCTCGAATTCACGCAGTTCGGGCATAACTTCACTCGAAAGCACCACATTATTGTTGGGCCAAAGTTTTTCCAGCACGCGCCGGGCGATTTCTTCGTTGTGAGGGTTGGCGTAAGAGTGGATAAAACAAACCGCCACGGCCTCGATCTCGTCCGGGTCGGCCAGGATTTGACGCACCAGACTTTCAAGCTGGGCCGGGTCGAGTTCCTTTAACACCTGGCCTGTGGCGTCGGTGCGTTCGTCTACCTCGTAGCGGTGTTCGCGGGGTATGATCGGCTGGAAAGTACCGCGCAAGCCCCAGGTCTGAGGCCGGTCGCGGCGGCGCATTTCCAGCACGTCCCGAAAACCGTGGGTGGTGATCAAGGCACACCTGGCTCCTTTGCGCTCCAAAATGGCGTTCGTGGCAACTGTCGTGCCGTGGACGATCACCCCAAACTCGCTCATCGCCAGGCCCGACCGCTCAAGGCCACCTAACAAACCCTGCGACTGATCAGCCGGAGTGGAGGAAAGCTTGATCGTGCTAAGCTGGCCGCTTTCTTCGTCCAGCAGCACCAGATCGGTAAAAGTTCCGCCTACGTCAATTCCAACCGAAACCGGCATCTCTTTTCTCCTTTGCGCGTCTCAGCCTCTGCACTAACGATTCAGACAGGCCCGATTTTAGGTTGGCCGTTCCGTTTACCAATCACCATTACCAATCACCACTCGTCACTACTCGTCACCCGGCCCAGCGAGGCCATATTCAAAAGCGAAGCATGGTGCTGTTCCGGGCTGAAACTGGCGCAACAATCTTCCAGAACGACACATTCGTAATCGCGCATAGCAGCGTCACGCAGGGTCGCTTCGACCGCGCCATTGGTAGCAATGCCGGTAAAAATCAGCCGGGTTACACCCAGAGCCAGCAAGATCGGTTCGAGAGGCGTGCCGTAAAAAGCCGAATAGCGGGTTTTAAGTAGCGTAAAATCGTAGTCGCGCAGTTCCGGCACGACCTCTCGGCCCGGCGTACCCAGGCGAAACCCTTCGTGCAGCAGGAAAGGTCGCAAAGCGGTTAGATGGCCCAGGCCGATTGGCGGGCCGTCTTTGCCATCGGTCAAAACGGTAAACTGGCTGGCGATTATCCGAGCGGTCGGGTCGGCCTGGCGCAATCGCTCGATCAGTTTAGCAATGCGCGGAATCAAAGCGGTCAAGCCCGGACTGCTCAGGCCGTTGCGAGCGTAAACTCCCTGCGGAGCGCAAAAATCAAGTTGCATGTCCAGTATCAGCAAAGCAGTACGCCCCGGCTGTCTCATGGGTAGCCCCCGACTTGTTCTATAAGGTGGAACACGGTTCCAAACTGGTAGGAGTAATCGTAGTTTAAAACAATCTCTTTGTCAACGGCCTGGCGTAACGGTTAGCCAATGAATCTGAGCCTCAGCCATTAGTGCCAGGAGTAGAACTTTCTCTGGGAAAATTATTTGTAACTACACAGGGGGTAAAGCCGGTAACAAAGGTTGACCAGTGAAAGCTTGTTTCAAAGCATAATAGGCACTTTGACCTTGCTTGCGTAAGGTCGAATTGTAAGTGCGGATACGACAAAACCAGGTCGCTCCACCCTCAC